>CAZBIG010000279.1:0-4521 GCA_964491865.1 uncultured Neomegalonema sp.
CCGCCGCCGCGGCGGACCCCGCGCCGAGCGCCGCCGGGTCGGAAGATGCGCGCGAGACGGCCGCTCCGAGCGCCCCGGCGGGGCGGGCCTGCTTCGCGCCTGAAATCCGACCGAGCGCCGGCGCCGTCGCGATGACCTTCCTCGAGAACACGCCGCGGCCGTCTGGCGACGACGGGGTCGCCGCGACCACGCGCTAGCGCGACGTCGAGCTGAACGGGACCGTTTGACGACAAGGAAATCGCGGCGAACCGGAAACTAAGAGCTGATGCGCGGCGCTCCGATGCGCGCCGACGTCGCTCGATCGCAAGGAGCCCCGGCGGCGATGCCGACCAGCTTCAACATTCGCGCGCTCTACCAGCCGACGGTTCTCTTCGCGCTGGCGCTGCTCGCCATCATCGTCATGATGATCCTGCCGGTGCCGGCGTTCATTCTGGACATCGGCTTCGCGGTGTCGTTCGCGCTCGCGATCCTGATCTTCACGACGACGCTGTTCGTCGAGCGGCCGCTCGATTTTTCGGCCTTTCCGACCGTCCTTCTCGCCTCGCTGATGCTGCGGCTCTCGCTGAACGTCAGCTCGACGAAATTGATCATCGGCGAGGGCCATTCGGGCACGGACGCGGCGGGCGGCGTCATCCAGGGTTTCGCCATGTTCGTCATGGGCGGGAACCTGTTCTTGGGCCTCGTGGTCTTCCTCGTCCTGCTGATCGTGAACTTCATCGTGATCACGAAGGGCGCCGGCCGGATGGCCGAGGTCGGCGCGCGGTTCGCCCTCGACGGCATGCCGGGCAAGCAGCTGGCCATCGACAGCGACCTCGCCGCCGGCGCCATCACGCATGAGGAAGCCAAGCAGCGCCGCAAAACCGAGCAAGAGGAGACCACCTTTTTCGGCTCGCTCGACGGCGCGTCGAAATTCGTGAAAGGCGACGCGGTCGCGGGCCTGTTGATCACGCTGCTGAACCTGGTGATGGGCGTCGCCATGGGCATGTCGGCGCACGGCATGGCCTTCGGCGACGCGATCGAGACCTATTCCATCCTGACCGTCGGCGACGGCCTGGTCAGCCAGATCCCCTCGGTGATCATCTCGATCGCCGCGGCGCTGTTGCTGTCGAAAGGCGGCGCTTTCGGCGCGGCGGACAAGGCGCTGATCAGCCAGCTCGGCGCGCATCCGAAAGCGCTGACCACCGTGGGCGTGCTGATGGCGCTGTTCGCGATGGCGCCCGGCCTGCCCTTCCTGCCCTTCCTGGCCGGCGGCGGCGCGCTGGTCGCGATGGGGTGGTACGCGGCGAAGCTGCAAAAACAGGACGCCGACGCCAAAACGCGCGAGGCCGAGAAAGCCGCGGCCGAGGCCGACGCGCCGCCGGCGCGCGACAAGCTGGGCGATTTGCTCGACGTGGACGAGATCCATGTCGAATTCGCCGCCGACCTCATCACCATGGCGATGGACTCGGGCCAAGGCCTGGCGAACCGGATCGTCAACATGCGCAAGCATCTCGCGACCGAGTTCGGCTTCATCATGCCCGAGGTGCGGCTCACCGACAAAGCGTCGCTGCCGCCCGGGCATTATGAGATCCGGATCCACGGCGTGAAATGCGCCGGCGACAAGCTGCGGACCGGGAAAGTGTTGACGCTGGTGAACGAGGCCACGCCGCTCTCGGCGCCGGGCGAGGACGTCAAAGAACCGGTCTACGGCGCCCCGGCGCGCTGGATCGATCCGAGCGCTCAGCAAGAGGCCGCGATGTTGGGGCTGCCGGTCGTCGCGCCCGTCGAGGTGGTGGCGACCCACCTGCTCGAGACCGTGCAGCGCAATTTCGGCCGGCTGTTCACCCGGCGCGCGCTCAACAAGCTGCTCGAAGAGTTCGCCAATCCCTCGGATCCGGACCGCGCGGCCGCCAACAAGCAGATCCTCGACGAATTCGTGCCCGACAAGATCTCGTACGACCTGATGCAGTCGGTGCTGCGGCTGTTGCTCGAGGAGCGCGCGCCGGTGCGGAACCTGGCGCTGATCCTCGAGGCGATGTCGGAAGCCCGCGGCGTTTCGCAGAACCCCGAGACGATCGCCGAGTATGTGCGGCAACGGATCGGCTTCGTGATGGTGTCGAAGCTGATCGACGAGGACGGATCGCTGCCGCTGGTGCAGCTCGACCCGTCCTGGGAGAAGCTGTTCAGCGAGCATGAGACGCCGGGCGACGGCCCGCCCGACGTCGCGTTGCCGCCGGCCGAGTTCAACCGGCTGGCCACGTCGCTGCGCGAGCGGTTGGCGGGCGCGGCTTCGGAGGGCCGCTACCCGGCGGTGGTGACCTCGACCCGACGTCGCCGGTTCGTGCGCGACGTGCTGGCGGCCAAGGGCGTGGGCAATCCGGTGTTGTCGTTCGAGGAGATCGGCTCGGGCGTTCGGCCGGCGATCCTGGGCATGGCTTGAAGGGGCGCGCCATGACCACGACGCCAGAGGCCCCGCCCCCGCCGAACGAACCTCCGAGCGCGCCGTGACCGCGCTGGCCGCCCTGTTGAGCGACGCCGAAGGCGCGATCTACGCCGCCGTCGCGATGTTCGTGCGGATCTACGCGGTCGCCTATTTCCTGCCCGGGATCGGCGAGCAGCCCATCCCGCCGCGAGTGAAGGTGGCGGGCGCGCTCGCCTTCACGGCGGTGGCCTGGCCGTTGATCTATCCGACATTGCCGCCGATCGACCCCGATTTCGCCCGGTTCTGGCCGATGCTGGCCGCCGAAGCCGCCGCGGGGCTCGCCATCGGCTTCAGCGTGCGCCTGACCTTGCTGGCGCTGCAGACCGCCGGGCATCTGATCGCGCAAAACCTGTCGCTCAGCCAGCTGTTCGCCCAGGGCGTCGCGCCCGAGCCCGAACCGACCATCGCGACCGTGCTGACCCTGGCGGGCATCGCCGTGGCGATGGCGTTGGGCCTCCATGTGAAGGCGGCGATGCTGATCGTCGAGAGCTACCGGGTGCTGCCCTTTGGCCTGTTTCCCGTGGCCGGCGATTTGGCGGATTGGACGGTCGGGCGCGTCGCCGCCGCCTTCAATTTGGCGGTGGCGCTGTCGCTGCCCTTCATCCTGATGGCGTTCAGCTACAATCTGGCGCTCGGCTTCATCAACCGGGCGATGCCCCAGCTGATGGTCGCCTTCGTCGGCCTGCCCGCCATCACCGGTCTGGGCCTGCTGCTGCTCGCGCTGACCGCCGGCGCGATGGTGAAGATTTGGCACGGGGCGTTCGACGAGACGCTCGCGGCGCCCCTTGGGATTGTGGGCTAGGGAGGGCGCGCGATGGCCGAGGGACAGGACGGCGGTCAGGAGAAAACACTCGATCCGACCCCGACGCGCCTCGAACAGGCGCGTCGGGACGGCGACGTGCCCAAATCTCAGGACGTCGCCGCGGCGGCGAGCTATCTCGGCGTTCTGCTGGCGCTGCTGCTCGGCGCCTCGGGCGTGTTTCTGGGCGCCGCCGAGCCGCTGGCGGCCTTCCTCGCCCGTCCCGAAGATCTGGCGCGGCTGTTCTTCGCCTCCGGCGGCGACGCGGCCGTCATAGCCCTCGGCCCGGCGCTGATCGCTTTGTCGCCGCTGCTGCTGGCGCCGATGGTTCTCGTGTTGGCCGCGTTGGCCGCGCAGCGCGCGATCGTCGTCGCGCCGAAGAAGATCGCGCCCAAGCTCGACCGGATCTCGCCGATCTCGAACGCCGGGCAAAAGTTCGGACCGTCGGGACTGGTGGAGTTCCTGAAATCGACCCTGAAGCTGTGTTTGATCGCCCTGGCGCTGGTGGTGATCTTCGTCTCGGAGCACGACTCGGTGGCCCAGCTGATGGCCTATGACGGCCGGGCGATCGGCCCTCTATTGTACGAGGAGGGGATGCTGCTGTTGACCGCGACGCTGGCGATCTCGGCGGCGATCGCGGCGCCCGACTATCTGTGGCAGCGCTACGACCACACCCGCAAGCTGCGGATGTCGCTTCAGGAGGTGCGGGACGAAGCCAAGCAGACCGAAGGCGACCCGTACATGAAGCAGAGCCGGCAGGCCCGCGCGCGCGAGATCGCGACCAACAAGATGCTGCACGACGTGCCGAAGGCCGATGTGGTGGTCACCAACCCGACGCACTACGCCGTGGCGCTGCGCTGGAGCCGCGCGCCGGGCTCGGCGCCGATCTGCGTCGCGAAGGGCCTCGACGCGGTGGCGCTGCGCATCCGCTCGGCCGCCACGCAGGCCGAGGTGCCGATCCACGAGGATCCGCCGACCGCGCGGGCGCTGCACGCCGAGGTCGAGATCGGCCAGGAGATCCAGCCCGAGCATTATCAGGCGGTGGCGGCGGCGATCCGGTTCGCGGACCGGGCGCGCGAGGCGGCGCGACGGCGCGGCCGCAGCGCGTGGCGGCGACGCGGCGACGACCGATGACGCGGGCCTCGGACCCCGAGCGCCGGGCGCGTCATCGCCGCCACGCAGCCCTCGCGCCGGCGCAAGAAGCCGAAGAGCGGCGCGCCCCGGGCGCTGCGTGCGGCACAGGAGAAGGGCAGGGAGACGC
>CAZBIG010000280.1:0-1478 GCA_964491865.1 uncultured Neomegalonema sp.
GACCGGGCGAGGGGGCGGCCGGGCGCGGGGGCCGGGCGGGGGGGCGGCCGGGTGAGAAGCCGCTCGGGCAAGGAGCCGCCCGGGCCAAGGGGCGGCCGGGCGAAAAGGCGGCGCGCCGCGCTTAGAAGAAGGCTTGCAGCCCGGTCTGGGCGCGGCCGAGGATCAGCGCGTGGACGTCGTGCGTGCCCTCGTAGGTGTTCACGGTCTCAAGGTTCAGCATGTGGCGCATCACGTGATAGTCGGCCGAGACGCCGTTGCCGCCATGCATGTCGCGCGCGGTTCGCGCGATCTCAAGCGCCTTGCCGCAATTATTGCGCTTCACGATCGAAATCATCTCCGGCGCCGCGTCCGCCGCGTCGAGCAGCCGGCCGACCCGCAGGCTCGCCTGCAGCCCGAGCGCGATCTCGGTTTGCATATCGGCGAGTTTCTTTTGGAAGAGCTGGGTCTGCGCGAGCGGCCGGCCGAACTGCGACCGATCGAGCCCGTATTGGCGCGCGGCCGTCCAGCAGGCCTCGGCGGCGCCCATCGCGCCCCACGAGCTGCCGTACCGCGCCCGGTTGAGGCCGCCGAACGGCCCCTTGGCGCCGGAGACGTGCGGCAACAGCGCGTCCTCTCCCACCTCGACGCCGTCGAGCACGATCTCGCCCGTCACCGACGCCCGAAGCGACAGCTTGCCGGCGATCTTCGGGGCCGAGAGCCCCGGCGCGCCTTTCTCGATCAGAAAGCCGCGGATCTTGCCGTCATGCGCGTCGGACTTCGCCCAGACCACGAACAGATCGGCGATGGGACTGTTCGAGATCCACATCTTCGAGCCGGTCAGGCGATAGCCGTCGGCGGTTTTCTCGGCGCGGGTTTTCATCGACGCCACGTCCGACCCGGCGTCGGGTTCGGTGAGGCCGAAGCAGCCGATCAGCGCGCCCGAGGCGAGGCCCGGCAGATAACGCTGGCGCTGCGCCTCGGAGCCGTAGGCGTGGATCGGATACATGACCAGCGACGACTGGACGCTCATCATCGAGCGATACCCGCTGTCGACCCGTTCGATCTCGCGCGCGATCAGCCCATAAGCGACATAGGACGCGCCCGCGCCGCCATAGGCTTCGGGGATGGTCACGCCCATCAGGCCGCGGGATCCGAATTCGCGAAACAGGTCGGGCTCGACGCGCTCCTCAAGATACGCCGCCGTCACGCGCGGGGCGAGCACGTCTTTGGCGAAGGCGGCGGCGGCGTCGCGGATCAGCCGCTCGTCTTCGGCGAGCTGGCCCTCAAGGCGAAACGGGTCGTCCCATTGGAACCGGCCGAGATCCGGCGCGTCTTTGGCGCGGAGAGCGGGGCGCGGCGCGGCGTCGTCGGTCGGTTTGGGGTCGAATGCGCCGTCCATGGCGGTCTCCTCCGGTGCTTATGGGCGCGGTTGGTTGCGCTCTGATATCTCTGATGGTTGTTAGCGCCGCGCGGCCGGACTGTCGAACCCTGGGGCGGCC
>CAZBIG010000280.1:1578-4518 GCA_964491865.1 uncultured Neomegalonema sp.
CGCCGCGGAGCGATGTCGGAGACCGAGGATGCGGCGGAGGGACGAGACAAGCGCGCCGACGCCCCGAAACCGGGTGGTGGCGCTGTTGCAGGGGCCGTCCTCCTACTTTTTCGACCTTGTCGGCGACGCTCTGACCGCGCGCGGGGCGGAGGCGTTTCGGGTTTGCTTCTGCCTTGGCGACCGGCTGTTTTGGCGGCGCAAACCCGTGGTTTGGAGCCGAGGTCGGCTCGGGACCTGGCCGGCGACGCTGGAGGGGCTGATCCGGGCGCGGGGCGTGACCGATCTGCTGATGCTGGGCGACTCGCGTCCGCGGCATCAGGCGGCGATCGACGTCGCGGCGCGGGCGGGCGTGCGGGCGCATGTGGTCGAGCACGGCTATTTCCGGCCCGACTGGCTGACCCATGAGATCGGCGGGATCGGGCCGCGCTCGGCGGTAAGGGCGGCGTTCCTGTCCGGGGCGCTCGATCCGAGCGAGGCGGCCGATGCGGCGGAGCTCGAGGACGGGCGCAAACGGTTTGCGAGCCGCTTCGTCGACTATGCGGCGATGGACGTCGCCTACAATCTCAGCAACGTCTTCAGCCGCCCGTTGGCGGCCCCGTTTTACGCCGGACATTCGAGCGTGCCGCCGCTGTTGGAGTATGCGGGGTGGTTGCGCAAGCTGGCGGTCGAGCGGGCCAGGGCGCGGCGCGCGGCGGCGCGGTGGTCGGCGCTGGCGGCCGAGTCGCGGCCGTTGTTTCTGTGGGCGCTGCAGCTCGAAGCCGACTACGCGGTGCGTCGGGACGGGGCCGGCGCGCCTCAGCGCGCGCTGATCGGGCGGGTTCTGGCGTCTTTCGCGCGCCGCGCGCCGGCCGAGGCGGCGCTGGTGGTGAAGGCGCATCCGCTCGACAACACCTTGATCCATTGGCGCGGGCGGTTGGCGCGGGCGGCGGCGCGTCTCGGCGTCGGCGATCGCGTGGCGTTCCTCGACGGCGGGGATCTCGAGGCGATGCTGGGGCGGGTGTCGGGCGTGCTGAGCGTCAACAGCACCGTGGGGCTGCGGGCGATCCAGCGCGGCGTGAAAACCCTGGCGCTGGGCGATGCGCTCTACACGCTGCCGGGCTTGTCGATGGCGGGCGGGCTGCGGACGCTCGACGCGTTCTGGACCGAGGCGTTCGAGATCGATCCGGGCGCGCGGGCACTGTTTTTGGGGGCGCTGCGCCGCCGGACCCAGTTTCGCGGCGCGTTCGACGGCGAGGGGGCCGCGCCGGGCGCGGCCGCGCTGGCCGACAGGGTTTTGGCGGCCCCGTAAGCGCCGCGGCGCCGGCGCGCGACCCGGAGACGGCGGACCGCGCCCTTGCCGAGACGCGCGCGGGTTAGTTCGCGGCGCGGCTCAGGCCGGCGCCGGTGCTGGCGGGGCTGAGCGCGGCCCCGATCAAGCCGAGCACCTTGCGCAGTTCGCTCGCCTCGGCGTTGGCGACGAACAGGATGTCTTTGTTCCGCATCGTAAAGTTGCGCGCGTAGAACAGTCCGGCGGGCTGGCGCATGTCGATCTGATAGGCGACCGGCACGAGGTCTTCATCCCGCAGGCCGGTCCGCGGCTCGGTGCCCTCGGCGATGCGCATCGCGCTCACCAGGCTCATCGGCTCGTAGCGAAAGACGAACACGCCGGCCGGGTCGCCGCGCGCGTCGATCACGCCGCCGACCTTGGCGAGCGCCTCGTCCAACATCAGACGCTCGTCGTCGAAGCTGGCGAGCGTGCTGCGCCCGGTCGCGCCGAAAGCGGTGAAGGTTTCGGGGTTTTTGAAGAGCGTGATGATGTCGCCGGCCTGCACCACGATGTTTTCTTCGGGGCTCGAGATCACCCGATGCAGCGGCGTCTCGGCCGTCTGATCGCCGCGCGTCAAGCGCACGGACACGCTGTAGATCGGGGCCGTCACGCCGCCCGCGGCCGCGATCACGTCGAGGATCTGCTCGTCCTCGCCCACCAACGGCACGCGACCGCCTTGGATCACGTCGCCGAACACCGTCGCCTGGTTTTTGCTGGACTCCGACACCGTCACCAAGGCCTGCGGTTCGATGGCGCGGCCTTTCAGCGCGGCGATGATCTGGTCGGCGACCTGGTCCGGGCGCAGGCCGGCGGCGCGGATCGGGCCGGCGTAGGGCACCGAGATGCGGCCGCTCGGATCGACGCGCTGGGGCGGGATCGTTACGGCGTTCGCGCCGACCGAGGTCAGGCCCGCGTCGCCGCCCACGCCCGACCCGCCGGTGCTGAACAGTCCCCCGCCCGCGGCTTCCCAGACGGTCACGGACACGACGTCGCCGACCCCGAGCAGCCGCTGCGCGGGCCGCGACTGGCGTCGCATCGCCGACGAGAACACCATGCTCGGGCGGCCGCGCAGGGTCGACAGCACGGCCTCGTCGACCGGGATCAGGCTGTAGCGAAAGGTGTCCTCGGCGGCCGATTCCACGACCAGGTCGAGGCTTGGACCCGCCGAGGGCATCAACGAACAGGAGGCCGCGCCCATCAGGCCCGTCGCCCAAAAGACGGCGCGCAGCATGTTCCGCATTGGCCGCATCGCGCTTTCCTTGTTCCGACGCGTCTATCCGACACCGCCCAGAGGCCGCCGCGCGTTCCGCCCGGCTCGGGCGCGCCCCCGCGGCTCAGCTGTTGTCGCGGGGTTGGGTGTATACGGATTAAACAAGCGCTGCAAAGACGCTCGGGCGGCGAACTTGCGCGCGTCGCATCAGAGCGACACCAAAGCGACAGGCGCGACCGACAGGCGGCGCGAAACGACCGAAACGGGCGCGGCGCGGGCGTCGCCCGAGGATGAAAGGCGCGGTCATGCCGGACCCTACAGCCGCGCGCGCGGCTTGCCAGACCGTCTCGGACCCGTCGTCCGATCCGCCCGAGGCGCGTCGGGCCGATCCGCCCGAGGCGCCTCGGTTCGGGCGTATCGGCCG
>CAZBIG010000281.1:0-4517 GCA_964491865.1 uncultured Neomegalonema sp.
CCGCTGCCGCTTCACGCCTGCGAGCATTTCTACATCGTCACCGAGGCGATCCCCGGGCTCGCGCAGCTGCCGGTGCTGCGCGTGCCGGACGAATGCGCCTATTACAAAGAAGACGCCGGCAAATTGCTGCTCGGCGCGTTCGAGCCGCGCGCGAAACCCTGGCCCGCCGAGTGCGCGCGCATCCCCGCGGATTTCGAGTTCGACCAGCTGCCCGAGGATTTCGAGCATTTCGAGCCGATCTTGGCGCAGGCCGTCGAGCGCGTGCCGTTGCTGGCCGAAGCGGGGATCCATACCTTCTTCAATGGTCCGGAAAGCTTCACCCCCGACGACCGCTACCATCTCGGCGAAGCGCCCGAGCTGCGCGGCTATTGGGTGGCGGCGGGTTACAACTCGATCGGCATCGTGTCGGCGGGGGGCGCGGGCATGGCGCTCGCGCACTGGATCGTCGAAGGCCGTCCGCCCTTCGACTTGTGGGAGACCGACATCCGCCGGGTCCACCCCTTCCAGCGCAACCGGCGCTATTTACGCGCGCGCGTCTCCGAGAGTCTGGGCCTGCTGTTCGCCGACCATTTCCCCTATCGCCAGCCCGAGACCGCCCGCGGCGTCCGGCGCTCTGCGCTGCACGCGCAGCTTCTGGCGCGCGGCGCGGTGATGGGCGAACTCGCCGGCTGGGAGCGCGCCAACTGGTTCGCCAAACCGGGCCAGCCGGCCGAGTATCGCTACGCCTGGACCCGGCAGCCCTTTTTCGAGAACGTCCGCGACGAGCATCTGGCCATCCGCCAAGGCGTCGGGCTCTACGACATGAGTTCGTTCGGCAAGCTGCGCATCGAGGGGCCGGACGCCTGTCGGCTGCTGAACCGGGTCTGCGGGGCCGAGATCGACGTCGCGCCGGGGCGGATCGTCTATACCCAAATGCTGAACGCCGCCGGCGGGGTCGAGGCCGACGTGACCGTCTCGCGCCTGTCAGAGACCGCGTTTCTCATGGTCACCCCGGCGGCGACCGTCCGGCGCGACAAGGCCTGGATCGAGCGCTGGCGCGGCGAGGACCGCGCGGTGGTCGTCGACGTCACCGCGGCCGAGGCGGTGCTGTGCGTGATGGGCCCGAAGGCGCGGGCCGTCTTGGCCGCCTGCGGGGCGGACGACGTCTCGGCCGCCGCCCAGCCGTTCGGGACCTGGCGCGAGATCGAAATCGGGATGGGCTTGGCGCGGGCGCATCGGGTCTCTTATGTCGGCGAGCTGGGGTGGGAGCTCTACGTCTCGACCGAGATGGCGGCCCATGTCTTCGAGACGCTCGAGGCCGCGGGCGCGCCGCAGGGTCTGACGCTGTGCGGCCTCCACGCGATGGACGCCTGCCGCACGGAAAAGGCGTTTCGCCATTTCGGGCACGACATCTCGGACGAGGATCATGTGCTCGAGGCCGGGCTCGGTTTCGCGGTCAAGACGGCCAAGCCCGCGTTCATCGGGCGCGAGGCGGTGCTGCGCAAGCGCGAGGCGGGGCTCGAACGTCGGCTGCTGCAGTTCCGTCTGACCGACCCCGAGCCGCTGCTCTATCACAACGAACCCGTCCTGCGAGACGGCCGGACCGTCTCGTATCTGACCTCCGGAGCCTATGGCCACGCGCTCGGGGCGGCCGTCGGGCTCGGCTATGCGCCCTGCGCGGGCGAGACCGCCGAAGACCTGCTGGGCGCGCGCTATGAGATCGAGGTGGCTGGCGAGCGGGTGCCGGCCGAGGCGTCTCTGAAGCCCTTCTACGATCCGCGGTCCGAACGCATGCGCGCCTGACCGGCGCGCCGTTTCGGGCCGCGTTGGACGAAATCGCTTTCGTCGGGCGCAGTTCCCGACTTATTGGCCCGATCGCCGGATGTCTTGCGGCGCGGCGCGGACGGCCCTGGCGTCGATGCGCCGGTCGCCCGCCCGAGCAAAGCGGCCGAGGCCTCGGCGGGGGGCGCAACACGGAGAAAGAGCATGCGGTCGCGTCGCGTCGAGGGCCATGGCGGCGTCGGGCTCCATGTCGTCGAGACCGGGCCCGAGGGCGCTCGGCCGATTCTGCTGATCCATGGCTGGTCGCAGCATCACCTGTCCTGGTCGAAACAGCTGTCGGGCCCGTTGGCCGAGCGGTTTCGGCTGGTCGCGCCCGACCTGCGGGGGCACGGCGCGTCGGACAAGCCGGCCGACGCCGGCGCTTACGACCATGGCGAACCGTGGGCCGACGACGTCGCGGCGCTGATCGCGGCGCTTGGACCGGCCGCGCCGGTGCTGGTCGGCTGGTCCATGGGCGGCTGGATCGTCGGCGACTATCTGGCCCGGCACGGCGCGGCGCAGGTCGCCGGCGTCGTCCTGACCGGGACGCGTCTGCGCGCCGGCGCGCTCGCCGACCCGGCGATGGCCGCGCAGATGAAGCCCGACGCCAAGGCCGAGGGGATGTTCTCGGAAAACCAGCAGGCTCAGTTGACCGCCGCCATCGCCTTCGCGAAGGCCTGCGCCGCGGGTCCGCTGTCGAAAACCGACCTCGCCTTGATGACGGGCTTCGCGATGTTGTGCCCGCCCCAGGTCCGAAAAGCCGCGCGCACCCGGCCGATCGATCACCGCGAGACGTTTCGCGCCCTCGCGAAGCCGGCGCTGCTGATCCACGGGGCCGCGGACCGGATCTGCGGCCCGGCTTTTCAGAGCGAGGCCGAGGCGGCCATGCCGACGGCGCGCGTCGAGCGATACGCCGCCAGCGGACATATGCCGTTTTGGGAGGAGCCGGCGCGCTTCGACGCCGATCTCGGATCTTTTGTCGACGGTCTGGACGCGCCCGCGATCTGAGCGGGGCGCGCGCCGCCGGCGGTTGAGAGGGCTCGCCCGACGGCGTGCGGACCGCTATGCCGGTCGCCGGGGAAAAATGGCGGGCCGGAAAGGCGCAAAACATGTTCGACGCCGCGCTTGATAAGGACGGCCGCCTGTTCGGGGTCGTGGCGCGTCTGGTTCGCGAGACCGGTTGGCGGCACGTGCCGGGCTACGCGCTCGCCTTCGGGCTGTCGGCCGTGGTGGCGGGCACGACCGCGGCCGTGGCGTTCCTGTTGGAAGACGTGATCAACGAGATCTTCGTCGAGAAGAACGCGGCGGCGCTGGCGGGGCTGGCGCTGGTCGTGCTCGGCGTGTTCCTGGCCCGAGGCTTGGCCATGTTCGGCCAGCAGGTCATCCTGACCCGGATCTCGAACGCGATCGTCCTCGAGCTCAAAGTCCGCATGTTCAAGAAGATGATGGGCAAAGAGCCGAGCTATGTGCTCGAGCGCACTTCCGGAGGGCTGATGACGCTGGTCGACGAGGGCGCGAAATCGGCCAGCCAACTGCTGAACGGCTCGGCGAACGCGCTCGGGCGAGACCTGTTCGCGCTGATCGCGCTGGTGTTCGTCATGCTGGTGCAGGATCTCGAACTGGCGCTGCTGTTGCTGATCGGCCTGCCCGTGTTCGCCCTGGTCGTCTCGATGGTGTCGCGCCGCGTGCGGTCGCTGTCGCGCAAACAGCTCGAGAGCACGGCGCTGCTCAACAACCGGATCCGCGGGGGGATCCAGGGCATTCGAGTTGTGAAGGCCTTCGGCATGGAGGGGCCGATCACCGACGCGATGACGCGCAACGCCGAGCGCGTGCGCCGGATCGCCGACAAGCACGCGGTCGAATCGAACCGGGTGGCCCCTTTCATGGAGGCGATCGGCGGCGTCGCGATCGCCGCGGCGATCGGGATCGGCGGCTGGCGCGTGATCGACGGCGGCCAGACGCCGGGCGAACTGATCTCGTTCCTGTTCGCCGCGCTCATGGCCTATGATCCGGCGCGCCGGATCGGGCAGGCGCGGGTCAAGCTCGAAAAGGCGCTGGTCGGGGTGCGCTCGGTCTACGCGTTCCTCGACGAGGCCGAGCGCCAGATCGATCTGCCCGACGCCGCGCCGCTGAAGCTCGTCGAGGCGGCCAGGGGGGCGGAGATCCGCTTCGACGCGGTCTGGTTCGGCTATGACGCGGCCGGGCCGGCTCTGCGCGGGCTGAGCTTCACGGCGCCCGCGGGCAAGACGACCGCTCTGGTCGGGCGCTCGGGGGCCGGCAAGACGACCGTGGGCAATCTTCTGCTGCGCTTCTGGCCGGTCGATCGCGGCGCGGTCCTGGTCGACGGCCAGAACGTCAACGCCGTGACGGTCGCCTCGCTGCGCGACGCGATCGCTTATGTCGGGCAGGACGCGTATCTGTTCGACGGCTCGATCCGCCAGAACCTGCTGGCCGGCGCGCCCGAGGCCGACGACGCCCGGCTGCGCGCGGCGCTGGACGCGGCCGGGGCGGCCGACTTCGTCGACGCGGGCGCGGGCGGGCTCGACGCCGAGGTCGGCGAGCTCGGGGCCAACCTGTCCGGGGGGCAGCGCCAGCGCATCGCGATCGCGCGGGCGCTGCTGCGCGACGCGCCGATCGTGCTGCTGGACGAGCCGACCTCGGCGCTCGACGTCGAGACCGAACGCGCCATCCAGGCGTCGCTGAAGCGGCTTTGTGCC
>CAZBIG010000282.1:0-4515 GCA_964491865.1 uncultured Neomegalonema sp.
CGCTGGCGCGGCGGCGGAAGGCCTTGCGCGTGGGCGAGCGGCTGTCTTTCGGGTTGCAGCCCGCGCCGACCCCGCGCGCCGTCGCCGTCGCCGACGCCCCCGAGCCGCTGCGGTTGTCGCTGCGGGCCGTGCGCGCGCCCGACGCGGCGATCGCGGGCTTGTCGGGCGGCGGCAGCGTCGCGCCTCGACGCGCGCGCGTGTTGCGCTTCGCCGCCCGCTCGGTCGGCGCCCCCGAGGCCGAGGCGCTGGTCTTGTCGGAAACGCGTTTCTTCGACCCGAGCCTCGCCGCGGTGCTCGGCCGCCAGGTGGAGGGCGTGATCGGCGGCGCGGCCGAGCGGCGCGACGGCGCGCCGATTGCGGTTTTTCGCTTGAACCATCCCGGTTTGCTCGACGCCAACGCCGATCAGAGCGTCGCCGCCTGCTCTGGCGCGCCGGTCGCCGACACCTCTCAATAAGAAAAGTAGCGATGCAAAACTTCAGCACGTATGTAAAATAATGTTCGCCATTCCACCTCAGCGCCGCTATTTGGGAACTTGGGTGGCGGGGAAATGGATGTCATGACGGAAGAAGATCGACTCTCCGAACTCCTTGCAACCGGATTGCTCGACAGCCTGCCAGAGGCGCGTTTCGACCGCCTGACGCGCCTCGCCTCGGAAGCGCTCGGCGCGCAGACTTCGCTCATCACGCTGGTGGCGACCAACCGACAGTATTTCAAATCGCGCGTCGGCTTCGACGCCAGTCAGACGTCGCGCAGCGTGTCGTTCTGCGATCACGCTATTCGCACGCCGGACCAGGTGATGGTCGTGCTCGACGCGGCGCAAGACCCGCGATTTCAAGACAATCCTCTGGTGACCGCCGAAGGCGGCATTCGCTTTTACGCAGGGGCTCCGCTGGTCACCGCGACCGGGGCGGCGCTCGGCGCGCTCTGCGTGATCGATCCGGCGCCGCGGCAGGCGTTCTCGGCGTCCGAGATCCAGACGCTGAAGGACATCGCCCAAAGCGTGATGACCGAAATCGAACTCACCGCCCAACAGCAGCGCGCGGACGATCTGAGCGTGGTGGTTCAAGAGCTGCAGCACCGCATGGGCAACACCTACGCCCATTTGGGCGCGATGATCTCGCTGCTCGAGCGCGAGGAGGACGACAAGGAACAGCTCGCCCGGCGCCTGCGGGAAAAGATCTCGGCCCTGTCGAGGACCCAATCGCTGCTCGCGGACGGCGGCGCCGAAAGCGTTGATTGCGAGCAGCTCGTGTTGGCCGCGCTTCAGCCGTTCCGCCCCGACGACGCGCCGGAGCGGCTGTCGGTCGCGTTCGATCGGCCCTACAGCCTGTCCGGCCGCGGCGCTTTCACGATCACGCTGGTCGTCAACGAGCTCGCGACCAACGCGCTGAAGCACGGCGCGCTCTCGGGGCCGGGCGGCCGGGTCTTTTTGACGATGGCCGCCGCGTCGACCGGCGACGACGTGGTGCTCGACTGGCGCGAAGAGACCGGGGCCGCCGCGCCCGCGAAACCGTCGCCGACGGTCGCGCCCCCCGTCTCGACGGGCTTCGGCTCGAAAATCCTCACGCGCATCGCGCCGCTCAGTCTGGGCGGCGAGGCGGCGCTCGATTTCGCCGCCGAGGGGCTGCGTTATCGACTCGCGGTCGACGGGCGCCGGTTGTTGAGCGAGGGCGCGCCCGGGATCGGGCGGGCGGGGCTGATCGGCGACGCGGCCTCGGTGGACGCGGTCGGCCAGAGGTCTTAGCGGAGCGCGCGCCGCGGTCCCGCGCGGCTCCGACGCGGATCGCCGGAAGCGGCGCAGCGCGCGAGAGCGGCCCTGGCGCGCTCAGTCGCTGAACGCGGCCGACGCGAACAGCTCGCGCGCCGCGAAGGGCGCGATCTCACGGTTCGAATGGCCGACGCCCGGCGCATAGGCGATGCGCCAGCGGAACGGCGCCTGTTCGGCGACGGCCAGCCGCTCGGCCGCCACGAAAAAAGCCGCTCCGCGCGCCAGCCGGTGAGGCCCCTGCGCCTCGGCCTCGGGCGTTTGGCGCAGCGAGCCGTCGCGCTTCAGGTCGCGCGTGCCGAGCAGAACCGTAAGCGGCACGCGAAACGCCCGCGCCGCATGCTCGGGCGGGTAAGGCGCGCCGGCCAAGCCGTACGGATAGCGGATCGCCGGGTCGGGCCGCAGCCACCAGCCCGCATTGGCCGCCACCACCGACGCCGCGCGCGCGTCGGGGCGTCGCAACAAGAATCGGTGCGCGAACTGCGCCCCTGCGGAATGGCCATAGAGACCGTAACGCGCCGCCGTCAGGCCGAAGCGGTGGCGAAGCGCGTCGAACAGCGGCTCGATCGCGTCATGGCTGCGGGCCTCGGCCGCGCCGGCGCGCGACCGGGCCGGGACGTCCCCTAATTGATAGCCGTCGGCGCCCGGGAACGCCGTCGCCGAAAAGGTCGGGGCCGCGATCAGCGCGCCGAACCGCGCCGCGATCGCGCGCCAGGCGTCTCGATAGCCCGCGCCGCCCCGAGCGACGCCGTGCATCACGAAGACCACGGGCGCATCAGGCGACAGCGCGCTCGGGCGCGCCAGGGCGACCGGCAGCGGCGGGCCGTCCCAAGCCGCGAACCGATAGATCTCGGCCTGAACGCGCTGGTCGGCGCGCGCTTGCGCGCGGGCTTGCGGCGCGACCGCCGCGGCGACGCCCGCGGCCGCAGCCGTCGTCAAAAAGCTCCGTCTCGCCTCGCCCCGCATCCGCGCCCCCACTTTGCGCGCCCCTTTGCGCCCCTTTGCGCCCCCTTGCGCGCCCCTTTTCGCCCGATCCAGCCCTGTCGCGCCCTGTCCTGCGCCGGATCGGAACCGCTCGCGCCCCCGTCGCCGTCGGACGGCTTTCTTTTGCTCTCCGCGGGCGCCATATCGTCGCGTTCAACCGCTCGGCGCGCCGCGCTGACCCCGTTCGAGCGCGTCGAGGCTTCGCGTCGCGGCGCGCTCGGTCCGATCCGACTTCCGGCCCGACAACCGCTCGGGCCGAGCAGCGAGCGAGGCCCTGATGGAGATCCGCGAAGCCCTGACCTTCGACGACGTGCTGTTGGTTCCCGCCGCCTCGGAGGTGACGCCGGGCGAAGTCAGCACGCGGACCCGGATCACGCAATCGATCGATTTGAACATCCCGCTGATTTCGGCCGCGATGGACACGGTCACCGAAGCCGAGATGGCGATCGCGATGGCTCAGGCCGGGGGCATCGGCGTGATCCACCGCAACCTCTCGCTGGAAGAGCAGGCCCGGCAGGTGCGACGGGTGAAGCGGTTTGAGAGCGGGATCGTCTACAACCCCGTCACGCTGACGCCCGAGCAGACGCTGGCGGACGCCCAACGCCTGCAGGAGCGGCACAAAATCACCGGGTTTCCGGTGGTGGACGGCCAGCAACGCCTGATCGGGATTTTGACCAACCGCGACATGCGCTTCGAGGACAGACCCGAGACGCCGGTCTCACAGCTCATGACGGCCGAGAACCTCGCCACCGTGCGCGAGCCGGTCGATCTGGCCGAGGCCAAGAACATTTTCCGACGTCGCCGGATCGAAAAGCTGCTGGTGGTGGACGCCGAGGGGCGCTGCACGGGGCTTCTGACGGTCAAGGACCTCGAGAAGGCCGTCCTCAACCCGCAAGCCTGCAAGGACGCGCTCGGCCGGTTGCGGGTCGCGGCCGCCAGCACGGTCGGCGACGAGGGGTTCGCGCGGTCCGAGGCCTTGATCGACGCCGGGGTCGACTTGATCGTGATCGACACCGCGCACGGGCATTCAAAGGCGGTGTCCGAGGCGGTCGACCGCGTGAAGCGGATCTCGAACGACGTTCAAGTGGTCGCTGGAAACGTCGCGACCGCGGAAGCGACCCGGGCGCTGATCGGGGCCGGCGCGGACGCGGTGAAGGTCGGCATCGGGCCGGGATCGATCTGCACCACCCGCATCGTCGCCGGGGTCGGCGTGCCCCAGCTGACCGCGGTAATGGATTGCGCCGAGGCGGCGCGCGACAGCGGCGCGCCCGTGATCGCCGACGGCGGCATCAAATTCTCCGGCGACCTGGCGAAGGCGATCGCGGCCGGGGCCGACTGCGCGATGATCGGCTCGATGCTGGCCGGCGCGGACGAGGCCCCGGGCGAGGTGATCTTGTACCAGGGTCGCAGCTTCAAGGCCTATCGGGGCATGGGCTCGCTCGGCGCGATGGCGCGGGGCTCGGCCGACCGGTACTTTCAGAAAGAGGTCCGGGACTCGATGAAGCTGGTGCCCGAGGGCATCGAAGGACAGGTGCCCTACAAAGGCGCCGCAGGGCCGATCCTGCATCAGCTGGTCGGCGGACTGCGCGCGGCGATGGGCTATACCGGCTGCGCCGATATCGAGCAGATGCGCCAGCGCTGCCGGTTCGTGAAGATCACCGGCGCGGGCCTGCGTGAAAGCCATGTCCACGACGTGACCATCACGCGCGAAGCGCCGAATTATCGGGTCGGCTCGTAAGGCGCGCGCGCCCGGCCCCCGGGCCGG
>CAZBIG010000283.1:0-4503 GCA_964491865.1 uncultured Neomegalonema sp.
GTGGCGATCGATCCCGGCGGGCCGGCGCGCGCGGCCGCGGCGCTGGTGGCGGCGGCGTTGGCCGCGGCGCGGCGGGACGGCGCGCCCATCGGGGCCGCGCTGGCGGACGATCCGCGCCGCCGGGGATGGTTTGAACCCGTCGCCGAGCGCCATGGCGCGCGCGCGCTGCCGCTGGCCGGCGTCGACCCGGGCGCGCTGAGCGAAGCCTCGGTCGCGGCCGGCGCCGACGCCGCCTTTTGGCTGGCGCTCGGCGGGGTGGCGCAAACGCCGCTCGGCGCGGGCGACGCCGCCGCCCGGGAAGACCCGCTCGGGGCGAGGGTGCTCTGGCGGGATCCCTGGCGCGATCTAGAGAGCGGGGCGGATCCGTCGGGGGCAGGGGATGTGGGCGCGGCCCGCGGCCTGGAGATCGCGCTTTTTTTCGCGCGGCGCGCGGCAGAGCGCCGGCGCCCGGTGGCGACCGTGGGCCTGTCGCCCTGGAAGCGGAAGAACGTCGCGCCCTTTCTCACGGGCCCCGGCGGCCCGCCGCGGCATTTCCGATCCCTGGCCGCGGCGCGCCGGTCCGTCGGACCCGAGACCGCGATCGCCTTTTGGGGGCCGAGCCGCGACGCCGCCGACACGCTCCGGGCCGAGGGCGTCGAAGCGCTGCTGCTCGAGGACGGGTTCGTCCGCTCGATCGGGCTCGGCGTCGAGCATGAGCGCCCCCTGTCGCTGACGACGGCGCGCTCGGCGCTGCATTTCGAGGCGGATCGAGAGCCGGATCTGACCCGGCTCATTTTGTCGGACGCGGTGACGCCGGCGCTCGAGAAGCGGGCGGCGGCGGTGATCGAGCGCATGCGGCGGGGCGGCTTCTCAAAATACATGACGCCGGGCGCGCGCGCCGCCGGGTCGGACGTCGAGTCGGGCGCCGCCGGGGCGGGCGACGCGCCGCCAGAGGCGCCGCGGCCGCGGATCCTGGTCGTCGGCCAAGTCGAGCGCGACGCTTCTCTGCGCTTCGGCGGCGGCTATCCCGGCGGCAATCTCGAGCTGCTGCAGGCCGTGCGAGCGCGCTGGCCGTCGGCCTTCGTCGCCTACAAGCCGCATCCGGACGTCGTGGCGGGGCTCCGGGCCGAGCCCTCCGAGGCGGCGCTGGCGGTTTTGGCGGACGCGGTGCTGCGCGACGCGTCGCCGATCGAGGCCCTGCTGTGGGCCGACGTGGTCGAGACCATGACGTCGCAACTGGGCTTCGAGGCGTTGCTGCATGATCGGCGCGTGGTCTGCCACGGCCGGCCCTTTTACGGGGGGCTCGGCTTGACCGAGGATCTCGAGCGTTCCGGCCCGCCCGCGACGTCCGAGCCGGTGTCGCTCGAGCGCCTGGTCGCGGCCGCGCTGCTGTTGTATCCGCGCTACGTGACGCCCGACGCCCGCACGCCGTGTCCGCCGGAGGTCGCGTTCGACCGCATCGCCGAGGCGCGGGCGCGCCCGCCGGCGCGCTGGGCGCGTGCGCGTAAACGCCTCACCGCGCGACTTCTCAATCTTTTGCCTTAACCGCGGGGCGCGAGCGCAGTAGAAGGGCGGCGGGCTCGGGCGATTTGGCGGGCGGAGCTTCTCCGCCCTGCGAGGCTGCGGCGCGTCCGCGGTCGTCTTTGAGGCGAGGGTCGCGGTGCGTCAGCCCGAAAGCTCGAAATTGGCGATCCATCTGCGCGTGCTGCGGTCGCTCGTGAAGCGCGAGGTGATCACGCGGTTCGCGCGCACCTCGGGCGGGTATTTCTGGGCCATCGTCGAACCGGTCGCGGTAATCAGCCTGTTGGCGGCGGTGTTCAGCCTGCTGGTGCGAACGCCGCCCCTGGGCGACAGCTTCATCTTGTTCTTCGCCACCGGCTGGTTGGCGTTTTCTTTTTACCGAGGCGTTTCGGATTTTGGCAGCGCGTCGATCGGATCGAACAAAGCGCTGCTGAATTTTCCGTCCGTCTCGCCCTACGACACGGTTATTGCGCGGGTGTACTTGGAAGCGGTGACCTTGGCGCTGAGCGCCATCATCACTTTCGCGCTGATTTTCGTGTTCCTCGATATCGCGCCGTCCATGCGCTTCGGGTACATCTTCGCCGGGGCCGGTTTAGCGGTGGCGTTCGGCCTCGGCGTCGCGTTGGCCAACGCGGTGCTGTTCATCTATTATCCGAGTTATCAGCGGATCTTTGCGATCCTCAACAGACCGCTGTTCATCATTTCAGGGGTTCTGTTCATTCCCGAGGCGTTGCCCGCCGGGGCGCGCGAGTGGGTGTTGTGGAACCCGCTGACGCACATCATTTCGCTGTTTCGCAAAGGTTTTTATCCGGAATACGACGCGCCTTACGTGGATCTGGTCTATGTCGGCGCGGTGACGCTGCTGGTGTTAACGATCGGTTTGAACCTCATTCACCGCAACCGCTATGCGATTTCTGAAAAATGATCGAGCTTCAGAACGTCTTCAAATCATACGCGCTGCCGAGCGGGCCGAAGACCGTGCTCGACGGCGCGAATTTGCGGGTCGACACGCCGAAGAACATTGGGCTGCTTGGGCGTAACGGCGCGGGCAAGTCGACGTTGCTGCGCATCATCGCCGGCACGATCCCGCCGGACCGAGGGCAGGTGCGTCGGACCGGCCGCTATTCTTGGCCCCTGGGCTTGAACGGGGCGTTTCAAGGCACGTTGACGGGCGCCGAGAATGTGGACTTCGTCGCCGGCGTGTACGGGGTCGACCGCGTGACGCTGCGCAAGTTCGTCTACGACTTCTCGGAGCTGGGAGAATACTTCAACCAGCCCGTGCGCACCTATTCGTCGGGCATGCGGTCGCGGTTGTCCTTCGGCGTGAGCATGGGCATCGAATTCGACGTCTATCTTGTCGACGAGGTGACCGAGGTCGGCGACAAGCGCTTCAAGGACAAATGTCGCGAAGTCTTCTCGGAAAAGCTGCAGAACAGCCGGCTGATCATGGTCTCGCACAGCGAGAAGACCATTCAGCGGTTCTGCGAGTACGCCGTCGTGCTCGAGCGCGGCGCGCTGAGCGAGGCGATGCCGGTGAAGAAAGCGCTCAAGATCCACCGGAGCAACATGAGCTCATGACCCGCGCGCGACCGCGGCGCGGTGTGGCCTGTACAGACGGACCGCCTGACCGTCCGACCCGACTTGGCGGAACGCGTGATTTTGGGGGAAGGACAGTGTCGAAGTATTCGCGGCTGATCAGCTACTTCTTTACGGTGATCGCGCCGACCATCGTGGTGGGCGTCTACATGGGCGTTTACGCGGCCGACCAGTATCATTCGAGGGTCGCGTTCTCGGTGCGCAGTCTCGAAACCTCGCCGGCCTCGAACGTGCTCGGGATGCTGACCCAGGTGGCGGGGCCGGGGGCCGAAGACGCGCTGGTGCTCTACGACTTTCTGCAGAGCCAGCGCATCGTCGAACTGCTCGAACAGCGCGAGCCGCTCGAAGCCATCTACAACGTGCCGCAAGCGGATCCTGTGTTCAGGCTGGGCGAAGACCAGTCGATCGAGGACAAGACCGAATATTGGAATTTCTTCACAACCGTGACCTTCGACAATGCGAGCCGCATCATCGAGGTCGAGACCCGCGCCTTCACCCCCGAGGACGCGCGGCGCGTGGCGCTGGCGATCGCCGAAGAGTCCGAGAACCTGGTCAACGAACTGTCCGAACGGGCCCGCAGCGACGCGGTGCGCTTCGCGAAAAGCAATGTCAGCGAAGCGGAGGAGCGGCTTCGGAACATGCGCGTCCAGCTCTCCCAGTTCCGCAACGCGACCCAGGAAATCGACCCGACGGCGAACGCGCAGCTGCAATTGCAGCTGGTGGCGTCGCTCGAGCAGCAGCTGGCCGAGTCCGAAACTCAGCTTCAAGGGCTGCGCAGCTATCTCGGCACCGGGTCGCCGCCCGTGCGGGTGCTGGCGCGACGCATCGAAAGCCTCGAGCAGCAGATCAAGCGAGAACGCGACAAGCTGGCCGGCAATCGCGAAAACGAGCAAGAGGGGCAAGAACCGCTGTCGCAGCGCCTGGCGGTGTTCGAAGAGCTGACCGTGGATCTCGAATTCGCGTCGAACCTTTACACGGCGGCGCTCACGGCGCTGTCTCAGGCCGAAGCGGACGCCCGTCGCAGCCAGCGCTATCTCGCGACCCATATCGAACCGACGCTGTCGCAGGAGGCGATCTATCCGGAGCGCGAGCTGATCACGCTGTCGACCTTCATCGGGCTGACGCTGCTGTGGGCCATCGCGCGCCTCGTCATGCTGTCGGTGTCGGCGCGCACATGACGCGCGCGTCCGCGCCCGAGGGCCGGGGGGGCGACGCGGCCGCGCCGCCGCCCGTCTCGCCGCGCGGTCTCGGGCCGGGGTCGACGCAAGACCCTTCGCCGAGCCCGGAGCCGGGCTTGGAGCCGGGCTTGGAACAGGAGTTGGGACAGGGGCCGGCGGCGGGATGGGCGGCGTGGGCGGCGGCCGCCGCGTCGGGGGCGCGTCACGGGCGCCTCGGCGTGACGACCTC
>CAZBIG010000284.1:0-4495 GCA_964491865.1 uncultured Neomegalonema sp.
GTCCAAAGGGGGGGTCAAGGAGCGGGCTCGACCGCCGCCATGGCGCGGCGCGCCGGGCGGGTCAAGAGCGCGCGTCAGCCCTCGGCCGCCTCGCGCTGCGCTTCGAGCTCGAGCCATTCTTCTTCGGCCGCCTCGCGTTTAGTCTGGCGCTCGACCAGCAGCGCGGTCGCCTGATCGAATTTCTTCGGAAACTCTTGGTACAGGTTCGGCGTCGCCAGAAACGCCTCGAGCTTTTCGATCTCGGCGGACAACCGGTCGATCTCGCCCGGCAACGCGTCGAGGCGCTTCTTCTGCGGCGGGGTCAGCCGCGCCGGAGCGGTCGCCGGGGCCTCGCCGCTCTTGGTCTCGCCGGTCTTGGTCTCGCCGCTCTTGGTCTCGCCGGTCTTCGCTTCGGCTTTCGGGCGCGCGCTCGGCTTCGTCGCGCCGCCGCGGTCGGCGCGGGGCGCAGGGGCGTCGGCGAGCGCCCGCTGTCGGCGATAGTCGGTGTAGCCGCCCGCATACTCGATCGCGCGCCCGTCGCCCTCCATCGCGATCGTGCTGGTCGCCACCCGGTCGATGAAATCGCGGTCGTGGCTCACGAGAATGAGCGTGCCGTCATAGTCGCCCAGCAGCTCTTGCAACAAATCGAGCGTTTCGACGTCGAGATCGTTGGTCGGTTCGTCGAGGATCAGAAGATTGCTCTCGCGCGCCATGATCCGCGCGAGCAGCAGCCGCGCGCGCTCGCCGCCCGAGAGCGCCGACACCGGACCGCGCGCCTGACGCTCGTCGAACAGGAACTCTTTCAAATAGCCGACCACGTGCTTCGGGCGGCCGCGCACCAGGATCTGGTCGTTCGAGCCCTTCAAGCCCAGAAGCTTGTCGTCGGTCAGGGTCTCCCACAGGGATTTCGTCGGATCGAGCTGCGCGCGCGCCTGATCGAACAGGGCGAGGGCCAGATTGGCGCCCTGACGCACCGCGCCCGCGTCCGGCGCGATCTCGCCGGTCAACAGCTTGATCAGCGTGGTCTTGCCGGCCCCGTTCGGGCCGACGATGGCGACCCGGTCGCCGCGCAGGATCTTGGTTGAAAAGCCCGTGACGATCGGCCGGCCCTCGAACGCGATCGAGACGTCTTTGGCCTCGATCACCAGCTTGCCCGAAACGGGGCCGCTTTCGAGCGCCATCGCCGCCGCCCCCTGGCGCGCGGTCATCGCTTTGCGGTCCGAGCGCAGCTGGGCGAGGTCGGCCATCCGCCGCACGTTGCGTTTGCGACGGCCCGAGACGCCGTGCGTGACCCAATGCTCTTCGCGCTTGATCTGGCGGTCGAGTTTGTGGCGCTGGGTCTCTTCCTCCTCGAACACCTTGTCGCGCCATTCCTCGAAGGCCGCGAAGCCCTGCTCGAGACGTCGGGTCTTGCCGCGGTCGATCCACAGCGTGGCGGTGGTGAGCGCGGACAGAAAGGCCCGGTCGTGGCTGATCAGCACAAGGGCCGACTTGGTGTCGGCCAATCGCCGTTCGAGCGCGTCGATGGTGGCGATGTCGAGATGGTTGGTCGGCTCGTCGAGCAGCAGCAGATCGGGCCCGTCCGCCAGCGCCCGGGCGATCGCGGCGCGGCGCTTTTCGCCGCCCGACGCGGCCGCCGGGTCGGCGTCGGCCTTCACCGACAGCGCCTCCATCTCGATTTCGGCTTTGTACCGCTCGTGGGGCTCGAGATCGGCGGCGGCGAAATCGCCCAAGGTCGCGTAGCCGGAGAAATCGGGGTCTTGCGGCAGCGCCGCGACGGCCGCGCCGGGCTGGACGAAGCGCTCGCCGGCGTCGGGGACGACGGCCCCCGCCAGCACCTTCAGCAGCGTGGATTTGCCCGACCCGTTGCGGCCGACCAGCGCGATCCGGTCTCCGCGCCCGACCGACAGCGTCACGCCGTCGAACAGCGGCGCGCCGCCCCAGGTGAGGCGGACGTCGGTCAGGCTGAGCAGGGGCGGAGCGGCCATGGTCGATCTCGCGATCCGGGTGGGGCTCGACCCATGACGCCCCGCGCGCGGCGGTTCAAGCGCTGCGACCTCGGGTCCGGCGGGGGCGGGGCGTTTGGGGGCTGGACACGCGCGGTCCGCGGCGGACAAGTTTCAATCCAGCGCCCGCCGTCGACGCACGGCGGCGGGGCGCGGCTCCGAGGAGCGGGGCGCGGCCCCAGGGAAAGGGCGCGCGCGATCTCGGGGGGAAAGGGGCGCGCGGCCTTCGGGGGGAACCGGGTCGCGAAAGGGGGGAGAAGCAAGATGACCACGACACGCCGGGGGCGCGGGCGGCGCCGAGGGCTTCTGAGGCGTCTCGGGCGCGGGGCGCGCGGGGGGCTGGCCGGTCTTTGCGTCTCGACGGTCTGCGTGGTCGCGGCCGGCGTCTGGATCTCGACCGCTCTTGTCGACGCGGCCGTCGCGCAGAGCGCCGACGCGCCGCGCGCAGACGCCGATGTGACGCTCAGCGACTATGAAGCGCTGCTCCAGGCGACCGAAGAGGAGATCCCGGTGACCCCGCCCGGCGCCGCGCCGACAGCGCCGCCGGGCGCCGCGCCGAAACCCGAGCCCGCGTCCATTCCGCCCAGCGCGGACGGCTTTGCGCCGGATCAGGCGCTGTTCCTCTGCCCCGGCTTGCGCGTGAGCAACGCGCCGACCCATGTGAAGCGGAAGATCACGCCCTATCGCCCCTTCGTCACGGTCTTCGGGGTGCGGATCGCCGCCGCCCCGTTGAACAACGCGTGCCTGTCCTCGGGCTTCGGACCGCGGCGCGGGCGGCTCCACAAGGGGGTCGATTACGCGGCGCGGCCGGGCGTGATGGTCTACGCGGCGGCGGACGGGGTGGTGCGCGAGGCCGTTTGGCGCGACGACTATGGCTACATGCTGCTGATTGAGCACGGTTCGGGGGTTTTTACGCGATACGCGCATTTGCGGCGCTTCGAGAAAGGCCTGGTCGAAGGCGAGCGGGTGGCGTTTGGCACGCCTCTCGGCTTCATGGGCAACACCTCAAAATATCGGCTTCCGGTCCACCTGCACTACGAGATTTTGTCGGGCGATTACGAGACGCCGAAGAAGTCCTTCGGACTGGTCTCGCAGAGCCCGTTCAAATCGATGCAGCGCTGACCGGCGCTGCGCCCTTTTGGCGCCATCTTGTCGCCACCGAGGTCGCCGACCGCGCCCGCGCAGAGTTAAGGCGGGGGCGGCGGAGGCGGCGTGTCATTCCGAAGAGGGGCGTGTCAGAGAAAGGCGCGCAAGACCGGGGCGTGCCAGAGACCGGCGCCTCAGAGGGCGGCGGTCGCGCGGCTCGGGGCGTTGCGCGCGGCGGCGGCGGCGCTCGTCCTGTCGGGCTGCGCGCACGCGCCGTCCGAGCCGCTCGAGACCCGCGCCGCGCGCGCGCTCGCCGTCGCGGATCCCGCGCCGCGGTCAGATCTTTTCACGCCGCAACGCAGCCTGAGGGTCTGCGACGGCTTCTCGACGCGCAATCTGCCGAAGACCGACGCCGCCCGCCGGATCACGAGTTATCGCCCCTTCGTCGAAGCGCGCGGCGTCAGGGTGGCGACCGCGCCGACCCGCGGGGTGTGCGTCACGTCGGGCTTCGGCCCACGCGGGGGGCGTCTGCACAAGGGCGTCGACTACGCGCCGGACCCGAAGGTCGCGACCGCGGGCGCGGGCGTCGACGCGCTCCCCGCCATCCACGCCGCCGCCGACGGCGTGGTGCGCGAGGTCCGCGCCTATCGGGGCTATGGCAGAACCGTCGTCATCGATCACGGCGGCGGGGTGCACACGCGCTACGCCCATCTCAGCCGGTTCGCCGAGGGCCTGAGGGAAGGCGACCGGGTGCGCTTCGGGCAGCCGATCGGCCGGATGGGGCGCAGCGGCCGGCGCGGCATGGGGGTGCATCTGCACTATGAGCTGCTGATCGGCGCCTATCGACCCGACCGTCTCGCCTTCGCCCTGGACGGGCGCGACCCGCTGGCCGCCGCGCCCGCGACGCCGCCCGTCGGAGCGGTTGCGGGCGCGGCGATCGCCAAGACCGACCGAGCGGCCTCGCACCGCCCCGCAGACCCGCCGTCGTCGCGCAATCCGCTCGCGCCGCCCGGATGGGGCGCCGTCAGGCCGCCGCTTGAAGCGCGTCGCGGCCATGCGGCGCGCTCAGATCCAACTCGGGGCCGAGCGGCGTTATGGCGGTCGGGTTCACGTCGAGATGGCTCTCGTAGTAATGGCGCTTGATATGATCGAGCCGCGTCGTCTCGGCGACGCCCGGCTTCTGATGCAGATCGCGCAGATATCCCGACAGGTGCGGATAGTCGGCGATGCGCTTCAGGTTGCACTTGAAATGGCCGACATAAACCGGGTCGAACCGCAGCAGAGTGGGGTATAGCCGCCAATCGGCTTCGGTGATCCGATCGCCCAGCAAATAGCGCCGGTCGGCCAGGCGCGCGTCGAGCCAGTCCAGCGTTTCGAACAGCGGCCCCACGGCTTCCTCATAGGCTTCTTGGGTCTTCGCGAAG
>CAZBIG010000285.1:0-4465 GCA_964491865.1 uncultured Neomegalonema sp.
GCGCGCGGTCGACGCGTCGTCGATCTCGCCGGGGTGGCGCGTCGCGGGGTCGGCCAGAAGGAAATGAGAGTGGCCCGCGCGCCGATCAGGATCCGTCGGCGGCGCGAGGTCGCCGTTCGATGCTTCGATCATCATGTCGCCAGCGCCCTCGGTTTCGCCGTCGAAGCGGAGGTCGTAGCTGGTCAGGCGGATGTGGCCTCGCCCGACGATCGAGCCGATCTCACACTCACCCTGTCCGGATTCAAAGAGCGTGTAGCGAATGACGTGATCGCCGAGACTCGTGCTCGGCCGCACGCTCTCGATCCACACCGGAACCGTCTCTCTGCTCGAGCCGAAGAGGAAGCCGTACCGGTAGAGTCTTTCCGGCACGATGTAGTGGCCGAGACCGGCGCTCCGCGGCCCCGCGTCTTCGGCGATGCGGGGCCGATCGGCGTCCCGCGTCCACACACGCAGCGGCAGATGCGGCGACGTCCTGAGCACGTCGCCTTCTCGGATGATGCCGCCGGTGACCGCCTCGCGGGGAGTCTGGTCGCAGCCGTCCAGGTCAACAAGCTTCTCGCCCTCCCACGGAGCGGACCCCCAGTAGTGGAACTTGATATAGCGATTGCTGAGCTCTTCATTCGATTGATCGTCACAACTCGCGATGCCTTCTTCAACATCGCTGACCCAAAAGTGCAGGTCGACCTTGAGGAATCTGGAGTTCGGCGAGAGATCGTCGCCGTACTCCGGATAGTCTCTGCCCCCGCGAAGCCCATCGAAGTCGAACCCATCGAGCGTCCCAGGGACCCCGTCGAAATCGTGATCCTGAGAGTTGACTCTGTTGAGGAGAAACTCGATGGAATCCGGGTCGTCGGGGTCGACGGGGAGCGTCACCCCGTCGGGCGAGCTCGCGTTGAATGGTTCCACGACATCGAATTCGAGACCGGCGAGATCGAATGCCTGACGGAGGTAGTCGGGCGCAAGACCGCCGCCTCGAAGTTGTGTCCAGTTGTAGAGGATCTGATCTGTTAGAAGTTCGAGGCCGGTGCCGACTGTGCTGATCCCCCCGGCACCGTCTGTGTAATCAATGAATATCCAGGCCCCGGTGTCGACCGTCTCGATCGGCGATGTCGGCAGGCCCTCGCCGGGCTGCAAATCGCACAGATCTTGCGGGCAATGCTCTCCGTCGGTGGGCTCGACGTCATCGCAGTCCTGTTCGCCGATGACGTCCGATACTGCAACAGGGGCTTCGTTGCAGCCGGGGTCCGGAGGATCAGGACAGTCACACATACCGAGCTGTGCTGCGTATGACGGGTCGAAGGGCCACTCATCCAGCGACGGGACTCCGCGGGAAGTATCGCCGCTCAGATCGGGAAAGCGGTTGTCGAGGCATCCCAACTGCTTTGGAATCGCAACGACTGAGACGTTCGGCAGAACCGATCTCGCGTTCGGAAAAGACACGACGGAAGGATCGCCACCCAAGGCGGCGGTCAGCGCGGCGCACTCAAGATCGCTCGCTGACACGGTGACATCCTGAAAGATCCACGAGCCTCCGGACGAAGTCGTAAACGAATGGTCTCCGATGCTAATCTCGTAATCGAACCCACATCTGTTCGGGCCCGGTGAGGGCCCCGGGTCGAAATCGATCGTGACGATCTCGTCCTCAAGCGGCGGGGCGGGGGCACTGTCGTCGGGATCGGTTGGCGAGGACCGCTGGCCGAACTCGACACCGTCCGAGACGCCATCCGTGTCGGTGTCGTTGAGCAGCGGGTCGCTTCCAATGCCCAGGGCCTCGAACCCATCGTCGAGCGTGTCGCCGTCGGTGTCGGTGTCGTTGGGCTTGGTGTGGTGCTCGAAGATCTCGTCGATATCGGAGAGTCCGTCGCCGTCGGAGTCGGTGACGCCGGGCTCGGTGCTGAGGCCTTCGGCTTCTTCGGCGCTGTCGGGGAGGTAATCGCCATCGTTGGAGACGAACTCGCCGGCCTCGTGCGCCGCCATGAGTATCGCCTCGACGCCGGCATCGATGACGCCGCCGCAGGCGAGCGACTCTCCGACGATCAGGCCGATCTCGGCTTCGAAGCGGTCGCTGTACCCGTCGGCGTCGGTGTCGAGGCTCGGATCGATCGGGGGGAGCGGGTCGTCTCCGGTGAGACGTTCGATGTCGTCGAGGATGCCGTCGCAGTCCGAGTCCATCGGGCTGATGGTGAGCGTGACGGCGTTGTCGCCGGTCGAGATCTCGCAGGCGCAGTCATCGCCGCAGGTCACGACCGTGCCGAAGTCGACGAGGAACTGGACGAAGTCATGGCCGTCGACATCGCAGTCGTAGTCGAAGTCACTGAAGGGCACGCACGGCCCATCATTGTCGTGGGGGCAGCAATCACAGTTGTGGATGTCCGGCCCACAATTCGAACCGAATGCGACAAGGAAGAGGAGGAAGTCGTCCCCGTCGACGACGCCGTCGTCGTTGACATCGGCGATGTCCGCCCGGTAGCCGGGCGTCGGCGTCGAGATCGACGCGTGGCCGGCGATCTGATCGCCGGGCGTCAGCGTCGCGACAGCCGCGGGGTCGAGGCCGAACGCGTGGTGCGACACCTCGACCGTGACCGTTCGCGCGTCCGCATCGACGACCGTATCGTCCGGTGACCACGCCGCGGTGTGCTCGACATCGCTGCCGGGGAGCGTGAACTGCCAATTCACCGAGGTCGAGTTGTCGTCGACCGGGCACCTGAGATCCCAGGTCAGCTCCAGCGTCCCGCCCATCCGCGGCTCGCCCACGACCGACGAGCCGGAATCCGCGGGATCCTCGGCCGGCTCGCCGGCGAGTTCCGCCGGCAGCCACGGCGGGTCGGCGCTGATCCAGTAGAGCGCCGCCAGCTTCCGCGGCTCGCCCGGGGTGCCCGTCGCCGGCAGATCGGTGTAGACGATCACCGCCTGGTGATCGAAATCGGTCTCATCGAATGCGGCGAGTGTCCGCGTGATGGTGGCTTCGCTGTCGTTGATGACCAAGGCCACCTCGCCGGTGACCTCGGCATCGGACGTATCCAGAGCAATCTGACCAAAGAAGAGCGCGAGACGGTTGCCGAAGTCATCGTTCGCGGCCGGCTGGATCGCCGCGATGTTCTCCACGCCGAACTCTGTGGCAGCGGGCTGCGGTCTCGAGAGGAAGAACTGCAGGCTCGTGTCGCCGGTCGCGAACTGCCCGTTCAATCCTTCGTTGACGTGCTCGGGGAGATCGATCGCGATGCTCGCCGCGATCTCCGGCGCGAGCGGCCGGATCGGCCCGGGAGCGAAGGCGAAGTACGTGTCGTAGCCAAAGTGGATGAACTCGTGGCCGAGGTAGTTGCCCTGGTCGTCGTAGAGCGTCTCGACCCTGAACCCGAGTTCGAGCCCGCCGCCGAGGTCGACCAGCGCGCCCTCGCTGATCGTGAGCTCGCTCGTGCCCTCCCCGCGCACGACCGCGTCGGTGCCGACCGCGAACAGGAACGTCGAGCTCCCGCCCTGGGGCGCGGACATGGCCATCGCGCCGCCGCCGAGCGGCGATCCGCCGCCGTCGGGGACGTCGCTCGCGGTGGACGCGCCGCCGAAGTCGGCCATCACCGCGACGAGGTCGAGCGCGTTCACCGCGCCGTCGCCGTCGACATCGCCGTCGTCGCACGTCGGATCGGCGAAGCAGTGCAGCACCCGCGTGAAGTCCGCGGGGCCCACGACGCCGTCGCCGTCGAGGTCGCTCGCGCCGAGCACCGTCGCCGACGCGAGCGGCGGGTCGGCGAGCCGCGGCCACGCCGCCTCGGCGTCGGGCCCCTTGGCCAGCCGCTCGCCCGTGAGCGGGTCGACCACGATCCAACTGGTGTACGCGACACCGTCAACCACTTCCACCACCTGCGCCGCGACCACCGTCCCCGCGGCCCGGAACAGGTCCGGCGCCGACGCCACGACCGACGTGAGCGACTCGCCCCGGGCGGGCCAGATCGAGAACAGCGGCGCCCCGTCCGCACCGCTGAAGCCGTCGATGCGTCCGCCGCGATCCCCGCCGAAGGCGAGAGGAGCCGGGACAAGAAGATCCGCGACGCCGTCCGCGTCGAGATCATCGACCAGCACCGCGCCGAGCCCGAAGAGCGTGCCGGGCGCCGCGCCCTCCACCGTGAACAGTGTCGCGCCCGTCGCGCCCGAGCGAACCGTGACTTCTCCGAGCGCGGCACCCGCGCCGGGCCGCGCCACCAGTTCGTCCGCCACGCCGTCGGCATCCAGATCGCCCGTCGCCGCCCCGCCCACCGGCAGCGGCTGAGCGCAGACCGCGTCGATCGCCGGTCTGGCCAACAGTGTGAGCGCACCGATCGCCGTCCAGCCGATTCTCGTCGCGAGCAGCATCATCAACCTCCCAGGAATGATGCCTGTTGAACAAGACAACAGGCACCAGCGACGCTACCGGAAGACACCTACTCAATCAAGGGATTGCGAGGGGTTTTTGCGAGAATTTTCTCGGTGT
>CAZBIG010000286.1:0-4455 GCA_964491865.1 uncultured Neomegalonema sp.
TCGGTCGAAAGCGTCACCAGCGCGTCGATCTGCTCGGTCACGCGCATGGTGCCGAGCTCCGCCGCGATCGCCGCCGAGACCCGGCCCGCCACCATCAGGCCCGCCATCACCGGGCCGAGCTCGCGCGCGATCCCGATCGCCACGATCGAGGCCACCGCGCTCTCCGCGTTGAAGCGCGAGCCGCCGATATAGATCTGCAGCGCCAGCACCGCGCCGGTGAACAGCGCCGTCAGCCCCACCACCGGCAGCGAGAAATACCCGATCCGCATCAGCTGACGCAGCGTCTCCGCCCCATAGAACGGCGGCGTCGCCATGTGACGCAGCGTGCTGAGCGTGAACAGGCTCGCGCGCCCCGCCTCGCGGAACAGCGCCAGAACCGACGCGCCGATGCCGGCGAGCACGGAAAGAACCAAAGCGATCACAACGCCTATCCTTCGTTCGGCGCGTCTCGGTACACCCGGTCGAACCGAGGGCCAAGCCGAGTAAGGATCTCGTAGCCGATCGTGTCGGCGGCTGTGGCGATCCGGTCGACCGTCAGCGTCTCGTCGATCAGCGCCGCCGGGGCGCCGACCCGCACCGGGCCTCGGCGCGACGCCTCGGTGACGTCGATGACGATCAGATCCATCGACACGCGGCCGGCGAAGGGCGCCGCGACGCCGCCGACGCGCGCCTCTCCGCGGTTCGACAACCGCCGCGGAAACCCGTCCGCATAGCCGACCGCGAGCGTCGCAAGCGTCCGTCGGCCCTGGGCGACCCAGGTCCCCCCATAGCCCGAGGCGGCGCCGTCGGGGACCTCGAACACCCGCAGCAACGGCGCCTCGAGACGCACGGTCGGCCGACCGTCGCGGTACGGCGCGGCGCCGAAGATGCCGATGCCGGGGCGCGTCATGTCATAGGCGAAGCCGCTCCCCATCAGCGCGCCCCCGGTGGCCGCCAGGCTGAGCCGCGCCTGCGGAAACAGCGGCCGCAACAGCGCCGCGCCCGCGTCGAAGCGCGCCTTTTGAGCGGCGTTTTCGGGGCGCTCGGGCGTGTCGGCGCAGGCCAGGTGGCTGAGGATCAGATCGACCCGCAGCCCGTCGAGCCGGCCCGCCGCCGCCACCGCCTCGGCCTCGGCCCCGAGACGGTTCATGCCCGTTTCGAGCTGGAGGGCGGCCCGAAGCGGGGCCCCGCGCGCCCGTCCGAACGCGTCGCCTTCGCGCGCTTCGTCGAGCGTGTTCAGCACCGGCCGCGCCCCGGCCGCGACGATCGCCGCCAGCCCCTCCGCGGCGCCGTTCAACACATAGATCGCGGGCCGCTCGCCCAGAGCCGCGCGCAGCGCCCCGGCCTCGTCCGCCGTCGCCACGAAGAAGGCCTCGCAGCCGGCGTCGCAGAGCGCCCGGCCGACCTGGGCGGCCCCCAGCCCGTAGCCGTCGGCCTTCACCGCGGCGGCGGTCTCGGCCGGCCCGAGCGCGTCGAGCGCGCGCCAATTGGCCCGAATCGCGGCCAGATCGACCGTCAGCGTCGGCCGCCGCGAGGGCGCCGGCGCGGCGCCGGAACCCGCCGAGACCGCGTCAGCCGTGATCGTCGCCTCCGCCGTCGCCTTTGGCCAGGTTGCCGAACCGGGTGAACCGGCTGTCGAACATCAGCTTCACGGTGCCGATCGGGCCGTGACGCTGCTTGCCGATGATGACCTCGCCGAGATTATGGACGGCGCTCATTTTCTCGATCCACTCCGCATGTTCGGGCGTGCCTTCGGTCGGCTCCTGGCGGGCGACGTAGTACTCCTCGCGGAACACGAACATCACCGCGTCCGCGTCCTGTTCGATCGAGCCTGATTCCCGCAGATCCGACAATTGCGGCCGCTTATCCTCGCGCGCCTCGACCTGCCGCGACAGCTGGCTGAGGGCGATGACGGGGATGTTCAGCTCCTTCGCGATCGCCTTCAAGCCCTGCGTGATCTCCGAGACCTCCTGCACCCGGTTTGCGTCCTTGCCGCCGCCGTTGCCGCGGCACAGCTGCAAATAGTCGACGATCAACAGATCCAGCCCGGATTTCCGGCGCAGCCGTCGCGCTCGGGCCGCCAGCGCCCCGATCGACAGCGCCGGGGTGTCGTCGATGTAGAGCGGCGCGTGCTGCAGCTGTTGGGCCGCCATCACCAGCCGCCGAAACTCGTCTTCGTCCATGTCGCCGCGGCGCAGCTTGTCGGATTCGATCTCCGCCTGTTCGGCCAGAATTCGCGTCGCCAGCTGTTCGGCCGACATCTCGAGCGAGAAAAACCCGACGACGCCGCCGTTCTCGGCCACGCGCTGGCCCGAGGCGTCCACCGTCTCGCGATAGGCGTTGGCGACGTTGAAGGCGATGTTCGTCACCAGCGCCGTTTTGCCCATCGACGGTCGACCGGCGATGATCAGCAGGTCGCTTTTATGCAGCCCGCCGAGCTTCCGATCGAGGTCGGTGAGGCCGGTCGAGATGCCCACCAGCTCGCCGTCGCGCATATAGGCTTCGTTGGCGGTGTTGACCGCCTCGATCAGCGCGCTCGAAAAGCTGGTGAAGCCCGACTGCGTCTGACCCTGCTCGGCCAGCCGGTAGAGCTTTTCCTCGGCCTCGGCGATTTGATCCGAGGGGGACCGCTCGTCCGACGTGTCGAGCGCCTGCGCCGCGATCGTCTCGCCGATTTCGTGCAATTCGCGCCGCAGCGCGAGCCGATAGATTTCTTCGGCGTAGTCTTTCGCGGCCAGCACCGAAACCGGCGCTTCGGTCAGCGCCGTCAGATAATCGGCGCCGCCGAGCTCGCGCAGGCCTTCGTCCTGCTCCATGAGCGTCTTGAGCGTGATCGGGGTGATCAGATTGCCGCCCAAGATGCGCCGGCGCGCGATCGCGAAAATGCGCCCGTGCACCGGATCGAAAAAGTGCTCCGGCAGCAGAAACGCAATGCTGTCGTTAATTTGGTTGTGGATCAGAAGCGCGCCCAACAGAGCTTGCTCGGCGTCCAAATTGTGCGGAAGCATCCCTCCAACAGACACGCCTTCTTCCTCCGCTCGCGCCGTCGGGATCCCCGACAGGGCGAGCGCTGTGGTCTGCGCCATGACTGTGCTCTTTTGCTGCTCTCTCTCTCGACGACCATGCCCCGGCGCGTGGACAAGCGCGAGAGGGCTTTCGACCCGACCCCCGGAAAAATCGATTCAACTCCGGTAATCGGCGCTCTCATCCACCGATCCGTCCACAGGGGCGTCGACGCAACAACCAAGAAAAATCGCTGAAAACAACCGGCGTCTAATCGGCTATAAATTTACAACCATCAGAAATTAAACCGAAAAAATCTCCGCGCCGAGCGAGGGGGCGCGGCGCGGCGCGGTCGCGGCGGCGCGCGCCGCAAAGTCGCCGCGATCTTATCCAGGGCGCCCGTCGCCGCGTCTCGGCCAACAAAAACGCCGCGGCGCTCGGGGCGCCACGGCGATGCGAACTCCCGTCGGCGCCGGCCGGCGGGGCGAATGACGACGCGCTCGCGTCAGCGCGGGTCGGCGTCGTCGGCGTCTTTCGCGCCCGCGTCCGCGTCGCGGGACCCGTCCTCGGCCCGGTCGCCCGAGCCCCCGTCGGCGCCGTCCTCTTCGAACTTGCCCACGTCCTCGAACAGCGCGGCGACGTCGAGATCCTCGGCGGCCTCTTCCTCGGCGCGCAATTCGGCGATCGATTTGCCGGTCGCCTGGATCTCGGCCTCCTCAGCCGTGCGGGCGACGTTGATCTTCAGCACCGCCGCGACCTCGGGGTGCAGAACCACGCGCGCCTCGTGCAGTCCGAGCGTTTTGACCGGCTTGTCGAGCGCGATCTGCCGACGATCGACGCTGAACCCGCCGTCGGTGGCCGCCGTGGCGATGTCCCGCGCGGTCACCGAACCGAACAAGTTGCCCGCTTCGGACGCCGAGCGCAGGATCACGAAGCTTTGGCCGTCCATCTTTTCGGCGACGGCTTCGGCTTCTTTCTTCAGCTCGAGATTGCGCGCCTCGAGTTGCGCCCGCTCGGTTTCAAACCGCGCGAGATTGGCTTTGGTCGCGCGCAGGGCTTTGCCCTGCGGCAACAAAAAGTTTCGAGCGTAGCCGTCTTTCACACGAACGACGTCGCCCATCTGGCCGAGCTTTTCGACCCGCTGCAGCAGCACGATCTCCACCGGTCGGCTCCTTATTTCAGAACATGCGGCAGAAGCGCCAGGAAGCGGGCGCGTTTGATCGCCCGCGCCAGTTCGCGCTGCTTCTTGGCGCTGACGGCCGTGATGCGCGACGGCACGATCTTGCCGCGTTCGGACACGTAGCGCTGCAGGAGCTTCGTATCTTTGTAGTCGATCCGCGGCGCGTTATCGCCCGAGAACGGGCAGGTTTTGCGGCGGCGAAAGAAGGGTCGGCGAGCGGAGGACATCGGCGTCTCGTCTCTTTGGAAAATCGATTATTCGGAAGCGGCTTCGGGACGGCTTTCGCGGTCGCC
>CAZBIG010000287.1:0-4451 GCA_964491865.1 uncultured Neomegalonema sp.
GGGGGGGGGCGGGGGGGCGGGGGGGGGGGGGCGGCGGCGCTCGGGGTTGGGGCGGGGTCGCGGGCGTCCATGGCTCGAGGATAGGGCGCGACCCGCGCCGAGGCTACTTGTCTTCGCAAGGTGCCAAGCGCCGGCGTCGGGTCGACGGCCGGGAGCGGCGCGTGCGGGCTTCCGTCGCGGCCGCGTTGACCCGCCCGGGGCCCTCGCCATAGCTCTGTGTTCGCGAAATCTTTTTGAATGGCCCGCATGGCTGCGCGTGCGGCGCGCGCGCCGCGGGTCGAACGGAACGGTCGAGGAGCGAGCATGGAACGGGAGTCGATGGAATACGACGTCGTCATCGTCGGCGGCGGACCCGCGGGTCTGTCGGCGGCGATCCGGCTCAAGCAGCTGGGCGGCGACGATCTGTCCGTCGTGGTGCTCGAAAAGGGGTCCGAGATCGGCGCGCATATTCTGTCCGGCGCGGTGATCGACCCGGTCGGTCTCGACCGGCTGATCCCGGATTGGAAAGAGCAGGGCGCGCCGCTGCACGCGCCGGTCAGCGAAGATCGGTTTTATGTGCTCGGCCCGAACGGCGATCTGCGGCTGCCCAACTTCGTGATGCCGCCGCTGATGTCGAACCATGGCTGCCACATCGTCTCGCTGGCCAATGTGTGCCGCTGGCTCGCGGCGCAGGCCGAGGCGATCGGCGTGGAGATTTTCCCCGGCTTCGCGGCGTCCGAGCCGGTCTACGGCCCGAACGGCGAGCTGAAGGGCGTCGTGGCGGGGGTGTTCGGACTGGAGAAAGACGGCGCGCCCGGGCCCGGCTACGAGCCCGGCATGGAGCTGCTCGGCAAGTATGTGCTGATCGCCGAGGGCGTGCGCGGCAGCCTGGCGAAGCAGTTGATCGCGCGCTACGCGCTCGACGCCGAGGCCGACGCGCCGAAATTCGGCATCGGCATGAAAGAGCTGTGGGAGGTGCGTCCCGAGAAGCACCGTCTCGGCCAAGTGACCCACACCATGGGCTGGCCGCTTGGCCGCGCGGCGGGGGGCGGCTCGTTCATGTACCACATGGAGAACAACCAGATCTCCTTGGGCTTCGTGGTGCATCTGAACTACGCCAACCCGCATCTGTATCCGTACATGGAGTTCCAGCGGTTCAAGCATCATCCGCTGATCGCCGAGGTGCTGGAGGGCGGCAAACGGGTCGCTTACGGCGCGCGGGCGATCACCGAGGGCGGCTGGCAGTCGGTGCCGAAAATGAGCTTTCCGGGCGGCGCGCTGATCGGGTGCTCGGCGGGCCTGGTGAACGTGCCGCGGATCAAGGGCACGCATAACGCCATGCTGTCGGGCATCGAGGCGGCGGAGCATGCGGCCAAAGCGATCGCCGACGGGCGTCGCGGCGACGAGCTGGCGTCGTTCTGGGAGGCGGTTCAACAGGGGCCGATCGCCCAGGATCTGAAGCGCGTGCGCAACGTGAAGCCGCTTTGGTCGCGGTTCGGGCTCGCCGGCGGCCTCGCGCTTGGCGGGATCGACATGTGGTGGGCCAACATTTTCGGCGGCACGTTGTTCGGCACGCTGTCGCACGGCAAAACCGACGCCGAGGCGACCGGGCTGGCGGCCGACCACAAGCCCATCGCTTATCCGCGGCCCGACGGCGTGCTGTCCTTCGATCGACTGACCAACGTGTCGTTCTCGGGCACCAATCACGCTGAAAACCAGCCGACCCATCTGCAGTTGACCGACCCGTCGATCCCGATCGCGATCAATTTGCCGAAATACGCCGAGCCCGCCGAACGCTATTGCCCGGCCGGCGTCTATGAGGTCGTGCGCGACGATGACGGCGGGAACCCGCGTTTCGTGATCAACGGGCAGAATTGCGTCCATTGCAAAACCTGCGACATCAAGGATCCGTCGCAAAACATCACTTGGGTCACGCCCCAGGGCGGCGACGGGCCGACCTACCCGAACATGTGACGACGCCGGCGCCTGAGAGTGCGCGCTCCCGAGAAAGCGTCTTCGGGGACGGCCCCGCGCGCGTCTTCGGGCGCGCTCGCGGCGGAGGGGCGCGCCGGCGGACCCGCCCGGTCCGGTCTCCGAACGGGGGCCGCGTCGGCCCGGCGAAGACCTTTAAGCGCGTCCCGCACGCGCCATTTTAAGCTTTCCGCGGTCTCTTAGACTTGCGGGAGCGTCGCCCGCGCGCGTTAGGTGAAAGCCGCGGGCGGTTTCGCGCCCGTCGAGCGACCGGAAAACCTCTAGGGAGGGGAGCCGCCATGCCCCGACACACGATCCGCCGCGGCGCGGCAGGGCGCTTCGGCGCCGCCCTTCTGAGCGCGCCCGTCGCGCTGTCGCTCGGCCTCGCCGCGCCGGTCGCCCTGCCGGGCGTCGCGGCGGCCGAAAGCTTGACCGGCGTGTTTCTGGCGGGCCGTCACGCCATGCTGCGCAACGACGCCGAAGCCGCCGCGCGTTATTTCGATCGGGCGGCCCAGCTGAGCCCGCGGCAGGCCGAGTTCCGCGAGCGCGCGACCTTTTACGCGGCGGCCAGCGGCGACCTCGCGGCGGCCGAGGCGCACGCCGCGAAACTTCTCGAGCTCGATCCGGAGAACAAGATCGCCCAGACCGTGGCGGCCGCCCAGGCGCTGCGCGCCGGGCGGACCGCCGAGGCGCGGTCGCTTTTGGAAGGTCCGGGCCAGGGCACCGCGGGCGAATTGCTGCGGACGCTGCTCAAGGGCTGGATCGCCGCCGCCGAGGGCGATCGCGACGCCGCCGAAGGCGCCTTTAGCCGAACGGGCGATCAGCCGTTCCTGAAGCTCGTCGGCCGTTACCACGCGGCCCTGTTGGCCTTGAGCGCCGGCGATCACGCCGCCGCCGTCGACGCTTTCGAAGAGAGCATCGCGCTCGTCGGCCGGCCGACGGCGCGGATGACGCTCGGCTACGCCGCGGCGCTGCAGGGGGCCGGCCGGTCCGACGACGCGCGCGAGCGCATCGAGGCGGCCTTCGCCGCCACGCCCACCGAACCGATGATCCGCGTCGCGCGCGAGGCGCTCGAGCAAGGCGCGCCGATCCCGGCGCCGGTGAGCGCGCCGTCGGACGGGGCCGCCGAGGCCTTCTACGACGTCGGCTACGCGCTGGCGGGCGAGGACGAGGAGCAGTACGGCCTGTTCCTGGTCCGGCTGGGCGCGTCGCTGCGTCCGGACTTCGACGAAGCGCTGCTGCTGGCCGGCGAGCTGCAGGATCGGCTCGATCAGCACGAGGCGGCGGCGGCGATCTTCGCGCAGATCGCGCCGGCCTCGCCGCATTACGGCGCCGCTCAGGTCAGCCGGGCGATTTCGCTCGCGCGGCTCGATCGCGAAGACGAGGGGCTCGAGGCGCTGCGCCGGCTCGCCGCGCGGTCGCCCGAAGACCCGACCGTGCATTTCGCCATGGGCGACTTCTTTCAGCGCAACGACGCCTTCGAGGCCTGCGCCCGCGCTTACGAGGCCGGGCTCGCCCGGCTGGAAAGCGTGAGCGAGCGCTATTGGCGGTCCTATTTCCGGCTCGGCGCCTGCTATGAACGGTCCGGCGACTGGGACCGCGCCGAAGAAAACCTGCAAAAGGCGCTCGAGCTGCGCCCGAACCAGGCCGACGTGCTGAACTATCTCGGCTACAGCCTGGTCGAACAGGGGCGCCGCTTGGACGAGGCGCGCGCCTTGATCGAGAAGGCCGTCGCGGCCAGCCCGCAAAGCGGCTACATCGTCGACTCGCTCGGCTGGGTTCTGTACCGGACCGGCGATTTCGAGGGGGCGGTGGTTCAACTCGAACGCGCGGCCGAGCTGGAGCCGACCGAGCCGGTGATCAACGACCATCTGGGCGACGCGCTTTGGCGGGTCGGCCGCAAGAACGAAGCGCGCTTCCACTGGAGCCGCGCCTTGTCCTTCGATCCCGAGGAGAAGGATCGCCTCCGGATCGAGCGGAAGCTCGAGGTCGGTCTCGACGCGGTGCTCGACGAAGAAAGCGCCCTCGACGCCGGCCCGAACCGCGCCGAGGCCGCCGGCGAGCCGGCCGCGACCAAACCGACGGCGCGACCGGCGCAGGGCGGGTGAGCCGGGCCTCGACCGCGCCCGCCGACCTCGGCGCGCCGCCGGGCTCGAACGGCGCCGCGGACCCGGTCGGGTCGGTGGTCGAGATCGCCCGGGCGAAGGTGAACCTCTGCCTTCACGTCGTCGGCCGGCGGGCCGACGGCTACCACTTGCTCGACAGCCTGGTCGCCTTTCCGGCGCTCGGCGATCGGATCGAGGCCGAGCCGGCCGCCGGGCTTAGCCTGTCGGTCGACGGGCCGTTCGGCGACGCGCTGGGGACCGGAGAGGACAATCTCGTCCTGCGCGCCGCCGCGGCCCTGCGCGACGCATGCGGGCCGCTATCTGGCGGCTTCGACCGGGCCCCCCCCCCCCCCGCGGGCGCCGTTTACCGGCCCGGCGCCCCCCCCCCCGGGGGCG
>CAZBIG010000288.1:0-4446 GCA_964491865.1 uncultured Neomegalonema sp.
GAACGGCGCGCAAGGCATCGCGGTGGGCATGGCGACGAACATCCCGCCGCATAATCTCGGCGAGGTGTGCGACGCCGCCTTGGCGCTGATCGAGAACCCCGAGCTTTCGGTCTCGGAGCTCATGGAGCACATCCCCGCGCCCGATTTTCCGACCGGCGGAACCATCCTGGGGCGTTCCGGGGCGCGCGCGGCCTATCATCTCGGCCGCGGTTCGGTGATCGTGCGCGCGAAGACCCGCATCGAGGACGTGCGGAAGGATCGTCAAGCGATCATCGTCGAAGAGATCCCCTATCAGGTGAACAAGGCCAGCTTGGTCGAGAAAATCTCGGAGCTCGCCCGCGACAAGAAGATCGAGGGCGTCGCTCATGTGCAGGACGAGTCGAACCGCTTCGGCGTGCGCGTGGTCATCGAGCTGAAACGCGACGCGACGCCGGACGTGGTGCTGAACCAGCTCTATCGGTTCAGCCCGCTTCAGACCTCGTTCGGCTGCAACATGCTGGCGCTGAACGGCGGCCGCCCGGAGCAGATGGATCTGAAGACCATCCTGTCCGCGTTCATTTCGTTCCGAGAAGACGTCGTGTACCGCCGCACGGCGTTCCTGCTTGGGAAGGCGCGGGATCGGGCGCATTTGCTCTGTGGTCTGGCGGTCGCCGTCGAGAATGTCGACGAAGTGGTTCAACTGATCCGCAGCTCGCCCGACGCGCCCACCGCGCGCCAGCGGTTGATGGAGAAGGCGTGGGACGCCGCGCAGATCCGCGACTATCTCGACCTGATCGACGATCCGACCAACCAGGTCCTCGACGACGGCAGCTATCGCCTGTCCGAGACCCAGGCGCGCGCGATCCTCGAGCTCCAGCTCCGCCGGCTGACCGCGCTCGGCCGCGAAGAGATCACTGACGAACTGAAAGAACTGGCGGCCAAGATCTCGGATTATCTCGATATTCTGCGCTCACGCGAACGCATCCTCGAGATGATTTCGAGCGAACTTCGGGAGATCAGAACCGCTTTCGCCACGCCGCGCCGCACCGAAATCGTCGAATATGACGGCGATCTCGACGATGAAGACCTGATCGAACGCGAAGACATGGTCGTCACCGTGACGCATTCCGGCTACATCAAGCGCACGCCGCTGGCCGACTACCGCTCGCAACGGCGTGGCGGCAAAGGCCTGGCGGGCATGGCGATGAAAGACGAAGATTTCGTCACCCGGCTGTTCGTCGGGAACACCCACACCCAGGTGCTGTTCTTCACCACCGACGGCATGGTCTACACGATGAAAGTGTGGCGTCTGCCGATCGGCGCGCGGAACGCGCGGGGCAAACCGGTTGTGAACCTGCTTCCCATCCGCCCCGGCGTCTCGATCGCCGCCATGTTGCCGATCGACGCGCCAGAGGACGAGTGGGGCCAACTCCAGATCGTCTTTGCGACCTCCGACGGCGACGTGCGCCGCAACGCGCTGTCCGATTTCACCAACGTCAAATCGAACGGCAAAATCGCCATGAAGCTGCAGGAGGGCGAGCGCATGGTCGGCGCCGCCATCACCGACGCGCAAAGCGATTTTCTGCTCACCACCGCGCTCGGCAAGGCGATCCGGTTCGCGGTCACCGACGTGCGGGTGTTCAAAGGGCGCGACAGCACGGGCGTGCGCGGCATCCGTCTGGCGGAGGGCGACGAAGTGGTGTCGATGGCGGTGCTGCGCTCGGTCGACGCCACGCCCGAGGAGCGCGCCGCGTATCTGAAAATGCGCCGGGCCGTCGCCGCGCAGGATGCGACCGGAGACGACGCGGCGAGCCCCGAAGAGACCGGCGTGCCGGAAATCGCGCTCGGTCAGGAGCGGTACGCCGAGCTGTCGGCTCAGGAGCAGATGATCCTGACCTTGTCCGACCGCGGCGTCGGCAAGCGCACATCGGCGTTGGAGTATCGGGTCACCGGGCGGGGCGGACAGGGCATCATCGCGATGGACTTGTCGGTGCGCGGCGGGCGCATCGCCTCGGCGTTCCCCGTCGAAAACGGCGACCAGATCATGCTCGTAACGAATGCGGGCCAGTCGATCCGCGTGCCGGTCGACCAGATCTCAACCCAGTCCCGGGCGGCGGGAGGCGTTAAAGTGTTCTCGACGGCCACCGAAGAGAAGGTCGTCTCGGTCGCGCGCCTGGCCGAAACGGGCGACGAGGACGGCCCCGAAAGCGACGAAACGGGCGCGTGAGGGCCGCGCCGGCGGCGCGCCGCTCAGCGCATGAGCGCGGCGACGTCCTGCCCGCGCGCGCTCTCGAGGCGGTGAACCACAAAGGCGCCGTCTGACCGCGCGGCCAGCGCGGCCACGTCCCGCTCGCGGCCGAAATAGCTGTCGATCGCGCCGCCGTCGAACGCCTTGTCGAGCGCGCCCGGCCGGCTCTCGGCCAGGGGCACGACGTCGGCGATGTCGCTCGGGCCGCCCAACAGGCGGCGGAGCGCGGCGGCGGCGCGATCGCTCCGCACGCCGATCCGCTCACCGAAGTCGCCCGTCGTATACGCCGCGCTCGGCACGAGAAAGGCCCCGTTGAACGCGCCGTCGTCCGACGCGCCACTTGTCTCGGCGGTTGACCCGCTAGCGATCAGCCCCGCCAGACCGAGCACCACCCCGGTTACAAGGGCGCTCCGCGTCAACACGAAGGTCCGCGCCATCTTACAACTCTCCCATACCGCCAGCGCGCCGCGTTTCGGGCGCAAACTCTGAAGTTCCAACGCCAAAACCGGTGGAACGTTCCCCTGGCGGAAAGAAAAAGCACACGGTTCTTACCCGCGCGTAAACGGAGGCGGCCAAAAAGTGGCGAGTTTGTAAAATTAGCGCGTGAAGCTGTCGACGGGCCGAAGTCCCGCTCCCGCCAAGCCCCAGTATCCGATCTCGGCGCGCAGCAACGACGCGCCCTGGCGGCGCAACCCCGCGGCCGAGGCCTCGGGCAGAAACAAGAGACCGGGCGCGACGCCGCGCCCCCGACGCCAGTCTCGGCGGGCCGACCGCTCTGCGAGAGCGGGGCGCTCGGCGTCGGCCTTCAGCCCCTGGACCCAAATCTCGAGCGGCGCAGGCGCCGCCGCGGCTCGCGCGTAAGACAGCGGCCCGGTCTCGGGCGGTTCGGCGAGGGCGGAGCCGCCTCCGGCCAGCGCCACCAGGCCGGCAAGAACCGCGCGACACGGCTGATTGCGACTCATACGCCCCTCCCCCGATTTCTCCCGACAGCACGCCACGCCGCGTGTCCGCGCGCAAGCGCCGCGCCTTGACCCGCGCGTTCGGATCGCCAGTGTGTGCGCCATGACCGAAAGTTTCTCACACGCGCCGCCGCCCGTGCATGTCGTCGGGGGCGGCATGGCGGGCTCCGAGGCCGCCTGGGCGCTCGCCGAGGCCGGCGTGCCCGCGATCCTGCATGAGATGCGGCCGCATCGCGGCACCGAGGCCCACCGCACGGACGGATTGGCCGAGCTGGTTTGCTCGAACTCGTTTCGCTCGGACGATCATGAAACCAACGCGGTGGGCGTTTTGCATGAGGAGATGCGGCGCGCGGGCTCGATCACCATGGCGGCGGCGATCCCCGCGCGCACGCCCGCCGGGGGGGCGCTCGCGGTCGATCGCGACCTGTTTTCGGTCGAGGTCACCCGTCGGCTGTCGTCGCACCCGTTGATCGAGATCCGGCGTCAGGAGGTCGTCGACTGGCCGCCGGCGGATTGGGACAGCGTCGTCATCGCCACCGGTCCGTTGACCGCGCCGGCGCTGGCGCAGGCGATCAAGGCGCGCACCGGCGAAGACAGCCTCGCCTTTTTCGACGCGATCGCGCCGATCGTCTACGCCGAGAGCGTGGATATGAGCCGAGCCTGGTTCCAGTCGCGCTACGACAAGGGCGACAGCGAGGCGGAGCGCAAAGCCTACCTGAATTGCCCGATGAGCCGAGACGCCTATGAGCGTTTCATCGACGCGCTGTTGGCCGGTCCGACGACCGTCTTCAAGGCTTGGGAGGCCGACACGCCCTATTTCGAAGGGTGTCTGCCGATCGAGGTCATGGCCGAGCGCGGGCGCGAGACGCTGCGGCACGGCCCGATGAAGCCGGTGGGCCTCACCAATCCCCATCAGCCCGACGTGAAGCCGCATGCGGTCGTCCAGCTTCGTCAGGACAATAAACTCGGGACCCTGTTCAACCTGGTCGGGTTCCAGACCAAACTGAAATACGCCGCCCAAAAGGACGTCCTGCGCCTGATCCCAGGGCTTGAAAACGCTGAATTCGCGCGACTGGGCGGCATTCATCGCAACACCTTTTTGAACAGCCCGAAGCTGCTCGACGGGCTGTTGCGCCTGCGCGCGGAACCGCGGATCCGCTTTGCCGGTCAGATCACCGGCGTCGAGGGCTATCTCGAGAGCGCCGCGATATGGCTGTTGGCCGGGCGCTTCGCGGCGGCCGACCGGCTCGGGCCCGCGCC
>CAZBIG010000289.1:0-1454 GCA_964491865.1 uncultured Neomegalonema sp.
CGCGTTCGAGTCCGTCTACTCGATGGACGGCGACATCGCGCCGATCGCCGAGATCGCCGAGGTCGGCGAGAAACGCGGCGCCTTCAGCTACATCGACGAGGTCCACGCGGTCGGCATGTACGGCCCGCGCGGCGGCGGCGTCGCCGAACGCGAAGGCTTGATGGACCGCATCGACGTGATCGAAGGCACGCTCGGCAAGGCGTTCGGCGTGATGGGCGGCTACATCACCGGGTCGGCCGCGCTGTGCGACTTCGTCCGCTCCTACGCCAGCGGCTTCATCTTCACCACCGCCCTGCCGCCCGCGGTGGCCGCCGCGGCGACCGCCAGCATCAAGCACCTCAAGCAGAGCCCGTTCGAGCGCAAAAGGCACCAGGCCGCGGTGGCGAAAGTCCGCGCGAAGCTCGACGCGGCGGGCATCCCGCACATGCCGAACCCCAGCCATATCGTGCCGGTGATGGTCGGCGACCCGGTGAAATGCAAATGGATCAGCGACCATCTGCTCGACCGCCACGGCATCTACATCCAGCCGATCAATTACCCGACCGTGCCGAAGGGCGCGGAACGGCTGCGGATCACGCCGACCCCGATGCACAGCGACGACGACATCGACCGGCTGGTGCGCGCCATTGGCGAGCTCTGGTCGCAATGCGCGCTGGCCCGCCGGGTCGCCTGAAGCGGCCCAGCCGCCGCGGAGACCGATCGTGCAGACCGTGACCCTATCGGTGTTCCGCTTCGACGGGCTCGAGCGGCGCGCCTGGGGCCTGGGCCAGATGCTTGCGGCGCGGGGGCCGCTCCGGCGCTTGCCGGGGCTGCAATTCTACCGGCTGTTCGGCACCGGGTCGGGCGACGGCTTCAACCCCAGGCCAAATCTCGGCGTCTACGCCGTGCTCGCCGCCTTCGACGACGCGCCGTCGGCGCGCGCCGCGCACGAGACCGCGCCGGTGCTCGGGCGCTACCGGGCGCAGGCGGCCGAAACCCTGACGCTGTTCCTGCAGCCGGTCCGGAGCGTCGGGCGCTGGGGCGGCTGCGCGCCGTTCGCGCCGTCGGGGGCCGCCGAGACCCCGTCGCCGATCGCCGTTCTGACCCGGGCGAGCGTGAAGCTCCGCCATGTCGCCGCGTTCTGGCGCCGCACGCCGGGCATCCGCGCGCGGCTCGCCGAAGGACCCCGGCCGCTCTTCCAGATCGGCATGGGCGAGCGGCCCTGGGTCAACCAGGTGACCTTCTCCGTCTGGTCCGATTACGCCGACGCGCGCGCCTTCGCCTATGGGGCCGGGCCGCACCGCGCCGCGATCGACCAGGTCCGCGCCCGCGACTGGTTCAACGAGGAGCTCTACGCCCGGTTCGCGGTGCTCGACGCCGACGGGTCGTGGAACGGCCGACGCCCGCTCTGACCCGCGCGCGCCGCCGCGCCCGCCCCCCCCCCGCTGGGGGGATTGGTAATTTAGGGTGACAAC
>CAZBIG010000289.1:1464-4405 GCA_964491865.1 uncultured Neomegalonema sp.
GCGTGTGGGGGTAACGCCCGCCGCCGCCGCGCGCCGGCGCGCGCCGCGGCGCGCGCCCAGACCGTCTGGTCGGAATGGAAATTGCTGCTTCAGACCCGACGGCGTTGGCGCCAGGTCTGGAACAAGGCGATCCCATGAAGCTCATCATCCATGTCGGCACCCCGAAAACCGGCTCGACCGCTATCCGCATGGCGCTGCAGGAGAACCGGGATTGGCTGGCCGAACGCGGCGTGCACGCTTTGGTCGCGAACGCCACCGAGGGCGTGACGGCCAAGCACAAAATCCGCTGGGAGGACCCGAACGATCCCGGTTGGGACCGCTGGCGCGCCGAGATCGCGGCGCTGCCGCCCAGCATCCACACCCTGGTGATCTCGAACGAGCGCATGTTCCGGCTCGAAGAGGCGGCTTTCCGCGGGATCCGCGCGTTCTTCGACGGGATGGACGTCAAGGTGGTCGTCTATGTCCGCGAGCAGGCGCAGTATATGCAGTCGGTCGTGCTGCACAACTTGCGCTCGGGCAAGAACGCGACCGATCTGCGCTCGCCCGATTTGATCGCGCTGAACCGCGCGCGAGAGCTCCATGATTACTGCGTGTTCGCCGACCGCTACGAGCGGGTTTTCGGCCCGGACGCGGTGCGGGCGCGGGTGTTCGATCGCGCGGCGCTGAAACACGGCAATGTCGTCAACGACTTTTTCTCGGTCCTCGGCATCGACGACATGACCGGCTGCGAGATTCGAGAGGATCCGAACGCCAGCCTGACCGTCGAATTGGCCGACATCTGGCACCGCCGGCGCGAAGAACTGCAGCAGCGCTTTCCGCCCATGCTGGTGCGCTATGTGACCCATCAGCTGGCCAAGCAGGGGGTCGGCGAGAAATACTTCCTGACGGAAGCTCAGGTGCAGTCGTTGCGCGCCGAATTCGCCGACAGCAACCGCCGTTTCGCCGAACGTTATCTGGGCGGGCCGGACGCCTGGCCGAACAAAAAAATCTGGACCGACGCCCCGTTGTTGTCGGCGGTCGACGCGATCGAAGCGCGGCTGGTTCAGGCGCTGGAATGGGCCCCGCTGCTGCGCGAGAGCTGGGGCGGTCGGCGGGATCTGGGCGAGCGCATGTTCCTGGAGGGCTGGCGCGACACCCAGCCCGAAAAGCTGCTGCGTCCCGCGCCGGTCGGTTCAGAGAGCCGGATCCGCTTTTATCTTTGGAAGCCGCTCGAGGCCGGGCCGACGCTGCGCGGCCGGCGGGTCCAGGTCCGGCTCGACTTCGCCGAGGGCGCGGCCGCTTACGCGCCGGAGGTCGCCTTGAACGGCCGCCCCTTGGGGCGCACGCCGGTGACCGAGCGGCCGATCGAGGCCGAGGCCGAGGCGATCGGCCCGCTCGGCGAGATCGAATTGACCCTGAGCAACGGCGAGGCCGAGGCCGCGCCGGCCGTCCGCCGGCTGAGCGCTCAGATCGTCTGAGCCGGCCGTCGCCGCCGGATCCCGGCCCATGAAAAAGGCGACCCCGGTCGGGGTCGCCTCGGCCGCGGCATGGGTCGCCTCGGTCGCGTCACGGGTCGTCTCGGCCGCGGCGCGGGTCGCGTCACGGCGTCATGCGGCGGCGTCGCCCCCGCTCAGCGCGCGCCGGGCGCCAGCAGCGACGGATAGAGCGAGACCATGTCCGCGCCGTAGAGCGGCTTGTTCACGCCGTAATGGCAAGTCGTGCAATTCGCCTTGGGCGCGTCGCCGAACTCGCCGAGCCGCTTTTCCGGATACACCGGCTGCAGCGGGATCAGATAGTCGTTGTTGAGATCCCGCAGCATCCGGATCGCGTGCCAGGCCGGGGCGCGCTGCGCCGGCGACAGCTCCCAGCGCGAGAACGCCCGGCTGTTATGGCAAAAGGTGCAGTTCACGCCGAGAGACTGGCTCATATGGATCATGAGCGCGTAGGTGCCCTCGGTCATCTGGATGGTGCCGCCATAGTCCGAGCTGATCGGGACGTCGTTGTTCACCCGAATCTCCCGATCCTCGACGAAATACGGGGTGAAGGGGTCGACGTTCAGCGACGAGTAGCCGTTCGCCGCCACCGCCAGGTTTTGCCCGTTCGCCGCGCCCATATAGCGGAACTCGGGCGTGTTGCCTTCCTCGCGGAACCAGATGTGCTGCGGCACCGGCATGCCGCGGTGGCAGGTGTAGCAGTTCACGCCGGCGCCGGCGTCGGTCGGGCGCACATGGACCGACCATTCGCTGTTCAGATGCTGGGTCATCTGGATCATGCGCCGGGCCACGATCTTCGCGTAGTTATAGTCGTGCGCGAAGTAGTTTTCCTGAGCGGATTCGGGCGCGCCCGGCTCGGGCTCGTGGCAATAGGCGCAACCGCCGAGCTGCCCGTCGTCGTACTCGCCGTCGTCCGGCGCCACCCATTCGGTGATCTGCGCCATGAAACGGTTGAAGTTCGCGTCCGACAGGTTCCCGAGCACCTGGACGTTTTCGTAGATGTCGCCCGCGCGCTCGGTGGTCCCGTCGTCGGGCTCGCGCGGGTAGATCTCGGGCAGCGCCTGGTTGATGTCGGCCGTCCGCGCCGCCTGTTTATCGTCCGCGAACACCGGCGTCTCCATGGCCACGCCGCGGAAGCCGATTTGGTCGGTCTCGACCGGCGTGCGCAGAAAGATCATCCACATGCCGAAGCCGAGGGCGGCCAGCCCCGCGACCGTCACGAGGCCGGTGATCAGACCGTCGTTCTTTCTCATTGTTCCGTTCCTCCCGTCGCAGCGGGATCGACCGCCACAGGATACGCGTCCGGATACATGGGCGCGAAGTCATGCTTGACCGCCCACAGGTACCAATTGTCGACCACGGTGCCGGTCAGCAGGATGCCGATGCCGCCGGTGATCGGGGTGAGCACGGCGAACCACCAGGCCCAGCGATGGATCGACTCCATGGTGGCGTTGAAGCCCATCACCCAC
>CAZBIG010000290.1:0-4401 GCA_964491865.1 uncultured Neomegalonema sp.
TCGTGGCGACCGCGGTCGACGCGCCGGGTATGCCGAGCGTGATCGAACTGATCGCTCCGCCATACATCGCGCCGTAATAGATCGCCGCGAGAAAGATCATCGGCGCGGTGGCCGACCCGGTCGCCTGCTGGATCACGAAGGTGAACGGCAGCAGGATGGCCACGCCATTGACCGATCCGAGCCCCGGCATCGCGCCGACGAACAGGCCGACGACCACCCCGATGAACGCCAGCGCCAGGTTCACCGGTTGCAGCGCCTGCCAGACGCCGTCGATCAAAGCGAGAATCACGTCCATAGCGCGCACTCCTTAAGGGGGGCCGCCGACGCCGCGTCAGTCAGAACCGCGCCGTCGACGCCCTTCAGCGCCCAACCCGGGACAGGCCCACGCGCCATCTACAAAAAGATGTCGTAGAGCGGGATGAATAGCGGCTCGAGATACCCTTTGGGCAATACGATCCGCATCGCGATATCGAAGAAAAAGAAGCTGAATATTGGAGTCGTTGTCGCGACGGCCAGCGTTTGAACAAGAGAATGCCGACCCAGGAAATACAGATAATAGATCAGGAACACAAACATGGCGCCATAGAAGCCGACGACATGGATGAGCGCCAAAAACCCGATCAGTCCGCCGCCGACAAAGAGCAGCATCTTTTGCGCATAGGCGTCGAGGAACGGTTCGGTCGAGCGCGAGGGCGGCGTGGCGCGCCGCCACCAATTCACGCCGGTCCAGACGCAACAGATCAACATGATCAGCGACAACCAGAACGGCCAAAACCCGCTGCCCGGCCCTTCGCCTTCGATCAGACCGATATTCTGAAACCGAGCCGCGGTCGGGTCCCAAGACGGCGGCTCGCCGCTTTTCCACATCAAATAGATCGAGAGGAGGCCGAGCACGACCGCCATGACCAGTTCAGCTTTACGCATCAGCGGCCTCCTCTCAACGTTCAGAGTCTACTTGGTGCAGTTTTACTAAGCGTGGGCTTACTTGATTTGGCCCGACGCCTTCAGGATCGTCTCGTGACGATCGCGCTGCGTCTTCCAATAGGCCTTCAGCTCGTCGCCGGAGATGAGGTCGCCCATCAGGGACTTGTCGGTCTTATACTTCTGCCAAGTCTCAGAGTTATAGACCTTCTTGAACAGGTCCGCGTAATAGGCCTGCGCCTCCGGCGACATGCCGGGAGCGCCGACGACCGAGCGCTGCATGAAGTACGAGAAGTCGCTGTCGAGCTCTTTCAGGGTCGGCACGTCCGGGAACATCGGCAGACGCTCGTCGGTGAAGGCCACCAGCGGGATCAGATCGCCCGACTCGAAGAAGCCCAGCGCCTCGGACGGGTTGTTGACCGAGCTGTCGATCTGCTGGCCGGCGAGATCTTTGGCGACCGCGCCGCCGCCCTTGTACGGGATGTACTTGATCTCGAGACCATAGGCGTCGTTCAAGTAGTCGGTGATGATGTTGTCTTCCGACGCCTTGCCGGTGCCGCCCATCACCCAGCCCGAGCCGCGCTTTTTCGCTTCAGCGACGAACTCTTCGAAGCTGTTCACGCCCTCGTCTTTGTGCACCCACAGCAGGAAGGTGTCTTCCGCCATCCGCCCGACCGGCGCGAACTCCATGATGTCAACGCCCAAGCCCGGCTGGCGCAGCGGCGTCGTGAAGAACGAGTTCAGCGTCACCATGATGGTGTGATCCGGATCGTTGGCGCCTTTCAGCGCGACCAACGCCTCCGCGCCCGAGCCGCCCGGCTTGTTCACGGGGACCAGCGGGCGCGCCGCCAGGTTTTCCTGCTCGACGATCGATTGCATCAGGCGGGCCATTTTATCGGCGCCGCCGCCTTTGCCGGCCATGATCACGAAGTCGATCGGCTTGTTCGGCTTCCAGGCCTCGGCCGAAGCGAGCCCCGCCGTCGCGGCCCAGGCGACGGCCGCCGCAGCGAAAGTCTTCGCCGCAAAAGAAGTCAGCGTCATGCGTCCATTCCTCCCAAAAAATCTCGCAAGCCCAAGCCGGATCGTCGATTTACTCGATTTACGCATCCGCGCCTGGGAGTTTACGCGCTTTACATCACCACTCTCTGATCACCTCCTTGTTTGAAACGTTTATCTGATGCGTTTCTAGTTTCCAGAAATTTCTCGTGGGCTGCGCTCGACGCAGCGTTCTTGCGTCGCGGCCGTTGCTAATGCACGAACAAGACCGGACGCGCAGCCGTGTCGACAATTGTTTGCGTATTCCCGCCAAACAGCGTCTCGCGTTCGTGGCTGTCGCCATAAGCGCCCATAATCAGCAGGTCGGCCCCGGCGGCGGCGCTCTCGGAGAGCAACGTCGCCCCGACGCTGTCGGTCGCCGTCGACAGGCGCGTCGCGGCCTCGATCCCGTGCATCGCGAGATACGCCTGGAACGCGTCGGGGCAGCCCGCGCGCCCGTCGCCGCCGTCGACCGACAAGATCGTGACGGCGTCGGCCTGTTTCAGCAGACCAAGGGTCATCGCGGCGGCCCGCGTCGCTTCGAGCGAGCCGTTCCAGGCGATGGCGACCGTCGCGCCCAGGGTCTTCGGCGGCGTTTCGGTCGGGGGACACATCAGGACCGGCCGGCCGACGTGAAACAGCGACGCCTTCAGAGTGTTGGTGCCGAGATTGCGATCTCGATCCGGTTTCGCGACCACGATGACGTCGCAGAGCCGCCCGTGGCGCCGGATGACGTCGACCTGCTTCCCGCTTTCCTCGATCCAAACGACGCTCGGCCGGCGACCGACCGCCGCCGCGTCCGTGTCTAGGCCCATCTCCGCCACCAGCGCGTCGAACTCCGCGCGCAACGCGACCTCTTCAGCGTCGCTCACGCCTTTGGCCTGCTCGGCGATTTGAGATCGCAGAAAGCCCGGGATCGGCACGCCGAAGGGCAGCAGATCATCCGCATTCGGCCGACAATGGGTCGCCTCGATATGCGCGTTGAAGCGCCCGGCCAGCGCGGCGGCGTGCCTGAGGACGGTGGACCCTTTGCCGTCGCCTCGGATCGGGGCCAAAATTTTGCGGATCATGCGATCGACCTCCCAGAACTTTCGAGACCCCCGAATTCGGACGGCGGGGGCGGCGACGGCGTCGCGGCGCCGCCCCCGCCGCCGCCCTTAGAACAGGCCTTCGATCTGGCCGGCGTCGTTGAGGCGGATCATCTCGGCCGACGGCGCGCGCGGCAGGCCGGGCATCGTCATGATTTCTCCGCAGATCGCCACGATGAAGCCGGCTCCGGCCGACAGCCGCACTTCGCGCACCGGCAACGAGTGACCGGTCGGCGCGCCGCGCAGCGTGGGATCGGTGGTGAAGCTGTACTGCGTCTTGGCCATGCAGATCGGCAGGCGGCCGTAGCCGGCGGCCTCCCAGTCTTTCAGTTGATCGCGGATTTTCTTGTCGGCCACCACCTCTTCGGCGCGGTAAATGCGCTTCGCGATGGTCTCGATCTTTTCGAACAGCGGCGTTTCGTCCGGGTAGAGCGGCGCATAAGCGGCGGACCCGCCCTCGACCAGGTCGACGATTTTGCGCGCCGTCTCGGCGATGCCCGCGCCGCCCTCGGCCCAATGCTTGTTCAGCACCGCCTCGACGCCCAGCCCCGCGCAGAAGCTTTGGATCGCGGCCACTTCCTCGTCGGTATCGGTCACGAAATGGTTGATCCCGACAACGATCGGCACGCCAAACAGCTTCATATTCTCGATATGGCGCCCCAAGTTGGCGCAACCTTGCTGCACCGCCTCGACATTGGGCTGGCCGAGATCTTCTTTCTTGACGCCGCCGTTCATTTTCATGGCCCGCACGGTGGCGACGACGACCGCGGCTTTCGGCGACAAGCCCGCTTTACGGCATTTGATGTCGTAGAACTTCTCGGCGCCCAGGTCGGCCCCGAAGCCCGCTTCGGTCACGACATAGTCGGCGAGCTTCAGCGCGGTCTTGGTCGCGACCACCGAATTGCAGCCGTGCGCGATGTTGGCGAACGGGCCGCCATGCACGAAAGCCGGGTTGTTCTCGAGCGTTTGGACCAAATTGGGCTGCATCGCGTCCTTGAGCAGCACCGCCATGGCGCCCTCGGCCTTGAGATCACGGCAGTAGACCGGGCTTTTGTCGCGGCGGTAGGCGACAATCATGTCGCCCAGACGCTTTTCGAGATCGGCGAGATCGTCCGCCAGGCACAGGATCGCCATGACCTCCGACGCCACCGTGATGTCGAAGCCCGCCTCGCGCGGGAACCCGTTGGCGACGCCGCCGAGGCTGGCGGTGATCTGGCGCAGCGCCCGGTCGTTCATGTCGAGCACGCGCCGCCACGCCACTCGGCGCAGGTCGATATCGAGGCTGTTGCCCCAATAAATGTGGTTGTCGATCATCGCCGACAGCAGGTTGTGCGCGCTGGTGATCGCGTGGAAGTCG
>CAZBIG010000291.1:0-4386 GCA_964491865.1 uncultured Neomegalonema sp.
AGCGCCCGTCCGCGCCAGGCGTGAGGCATTGGCGCGCCGGCGGGTCGGCGCGCCGATTTTGCGCCCCGAGAGAGACGCCCAAAAAGTCAGCATTCCGGTGTTTTGTGGCGGTCCCGGCGGGATTCGAACCTGCGACCTGCCGCTTAGGAGGCGGCTGCTCTATCCTGCTGAGCTACGGGACCGACGGGGTCTTCTTACGCGCCGGGCGCGGTTGCGACAACCGAGCGGGGCGGCGGGGGCGACGCGGCGGGGGCGCGAGATGCGGAAGCGAGACGCGCGGTCGCGCTCAAGCCGCCTAGGCTCGTCATCGCGAGGCCCCTTCGGTACAACCGCTCGTGACATCCGCCGACGTCGCGACTCGCCGCTGGGAGAGCCCCTGATGCCCGTCTCTCGAACTCTGCTCCGCCGCCGATCGACCCTGCGCCGCCGCCCCGACTGGGCCTATGGACTGAGGCCGGCGCTCGGCGCGGCCGCGCTGGTCGGTCTGCTGGTCGGCTGCGCGCAGACGGTGAACCCGGCGACCGGCGCGCGCCAGCTGACCTCGGTCAGCCCCGCCGAAGAGCAGCGCATCGGCGATCAACAGCACCCGCAGATCCTGAAGAAGTTCGGCGGGGTTTACGACGATCCCGAGCTCTCGGGCTATATCGCCGAGGTCGGCGGACGGCTGTCGGCCAACTCCGAGTTGCCGCAATTGCGCTGGACCTTCTCGGTGCTCGACAACCCGACGGTCAACGCCTTCGCGGTGCCGGGGGGCTATGTCTACATCACGCGCGGCATGCTGGCGGTGGCCAATGACGAGGCCGAGGTCGCGGCGGTTCTCGGGCACGAGATCGGCCATGTGACCGCGCGCCATTCGGCCCAGCGGGTCACGCAGGCGCAGACCATGAACGTGGTGGGCCTTCTGGCGACCATCGGCGCCGCGGCGGCGGGGGTCGACCCCGGCGCGGTCGGCCAAGCGGTGGGGATCGCGGGGCGCGGGGCGCTGGCCAGCTTCTCGCGGTCCCAGGAAACCGAGGCCGACCGGCTCGGCATTCGCTACATCACGCGCGCCGGTTATGACGGGCGCGGCCAAGCCGACGTGCTGCGTCGGCTCGAGGCCGAGAAGCAGATCCAGGCCAAGCTGACGGGCCGCAGCGTCGGGGGCGGCTTCTTTTCGACCCACCCGAACACGCCCGATCGGATCCGCGAGGCCGAGGCGGCGGCGCGGGCCGTGAACGCCGACGCGCAAGCCGCCGACGCCCGCCGACGCGACGCCTATCTGCGCGCGATCGACGGCGTGGTCTGGGGAGACGGGCCGGACCAGGGCGTGGTCAGCGGCCGCGACTTCATCCACCCGGAGCTGCGTTTCCGGTTCCGGGCGCCGGAGGGCTATCGGTTGACCAACAGCGCCGACGCGGTGTTGGCCGAGGCGTCCGGCGGCAGGCGCGTGATCTTTTCCGGAGCGCCGACCGAGGGCCGCGGGCCGCTCGGCTATGTGCGCGACGTGTGGGCCCCGGGTCTGCAGCGTCAAACCCGCACGGGTCCGCTCGAGGCGCTGGAAAGCTTCACCGCCAACGGGCTGCCCGCCGCGACCGGCCGCATGCAGGTGGCGACGAATTCGGGAACCTATGTGGCGCGGCTGGTCGCGATCCGAGACGGCGATCGGTTCTATCGCTTCACCGCTCTGGCCCCGCCGAGCGTCGCGGCGCGCGAAGACGCCCAGTTCCGCGCCATGGCGCAAAGTTTCCGCAAAATCTCCGCAGCCGAGGCGCGTCGCGCCCCGATTAAGCGCATTCAGGTGGTGACGGTGCGCAGCGGAGACACGCCGTCGCGGCTGGCCGCGCGCATGTCTGTGGATAAATTGAAGTTAGAGCGGTTTTTGGCCTTGAATGCGTTGGCCCCCGGGCAGCCGTTGCGGGTCGGGCAAAAAGTGAAGCTCATCGTCGGCGGTTGACGCGTCTCGCGCGTCCCGGCGCGCGGTCGGGAGAAGCGGGATGCTGGGTGTGATCCGAGGCGCGGGCGCGCTGCGGCTGAGAGCTGACTGGCGGGCTGCGGCGCGGGCGTCGGTCGCCGTCGCGCTGATCGTTGTGACGGCGGCGGGCTGCGCGCGGACGACGACGGCGACCCGGCCGGATCTCGGGACCGCGGCGCCGTTGGCGGCGCCGACCGCGGCCGAGCGAGCGGCGGCGCGCCGCGTCGGCGAACGCGTCAAGCCGCAGATCCTGGCGCAGTTCGGCGGCGTCTACCCCGAGCGGCGCGTGTCGGCCTATGTCGACCGCATCGGGGCGCGGCTGGTCGCGTCAAGCGGCTTGCGGGCCGCCGACCGCTGGACCTTCACGGTGCTCGACACCGGGGAGATCAACGCCTTCGCGACGCCCGGCGGGTTCGTCTACGTCACCCGCGGGATCCTCGCGCTCGCCAACGACGAGTCGGACGTGGCGGCCGTGGTGGGTCATGAGCTCGGCCATATCGAACGCCAGCACGGCCGACAGCGCTCGGAGCTGCTGCGCCGGGTCGGCGAGATCCGCGACGAGGCGCGGGCGCAGGCCGAAGAAGACGGCGTCGATCTGGCGGCGCTCGACCGCGAGTTCCAGCAGCTGTCGCAGCTGGTGCTCGCCCGGTTCTCGCAGGAGCAGGAGCTTCAGGCCGACGCGGACGGGATCCGCTTCGCCGCGCGGGCGGGCTACGACCCGGCGGCGCAAGAACGCATGTTGCGGCGGATGCAGGCGCAGGTCGATCTCGACGCCCGCGCGGTGGGCGTCGAGGCGGCCCAGCGGCGGATGCGGTTTTTATCGACCCACCCCGCCACGCCCGAGCGGCTGACGCGCGCGCGAACCGTCGCGACGGCGGCGCTGCCGCAGGCGCGCGCGGCGGGGTTCGCGGCGGATGACCGCGCCACGCGCGCGGCCCATCTGGACGCGGTGGACGGGCTTGAGATCGGCGACGACGACCAACAGGGTTTCGTGCGCGGGCGGGCGTTCATCCATCCGAGCCTCGATTTCCGGTTCGAGGCGCCGCCCGGCTTCGTGCTGTCCAACAGCCGCAGCAGCGTGACCGCCCGGGCGCCCGACGATCGCCTGATCATCTTTGACGGCCGCCCCAACGCCGGAGGGCCGCTCGAACAGTATGTGCGGCGCGACTGGTCCGAAGAGCTGCGCGCTCAGTTCGGCGACGTTGCGGCCCTCGGCCCGATCGCGCCGTTCGAGAACCGCGCGTTTCCGGCGCTGTCGACCTCGTTTCAGATCGAGACGCGTCGCGGGCCGGCCGTCGTCCGGCTGGTGGCGATCGCCGCCGGGGATACGATCTATCGGCTGACCGCCATATCCGACGCGGCGGCCGCGGACGCGATGGCGACCGATCTGCGTCAGATGACGCGCAGTTTCCGGCGGCTGTCGCCGGCGGAGAAAACGGCTGAACAAGCCGACCGGATCCGGGTGGTCACCGCCCGGCCGGGAGACGGCGTCGCCACGCTCGCGGCGTCGCTGCCCTATGAGCGCTTCAAGCGAGAGCGGTTTCGCATACTCAACGGCCTCGACGCCGGCCAGCAAGTGCGGCCGGGAGATCGGATCAAACTGGTCGAGCGGTTCTGACCGCCGCGACCGCGCGTCAGCCGGCGGCGAGCTCGCCCGCGGCGGAACCGACCGAGGTCTCGAGCGCGTTGCGCATTTTCTTCAGCGCCTGCGCCTCGAGCTGGCGCACCCGCTCTTTCGACAGCCCCAGCTCCTGACCCAGCGCCTCGAGCGTCCGCGGCGTGTCGATCAGCTTGCGCTCGCGAATGATCAGACGCTCCCGGTCCGTGAGGCCGCGCATCGCGGCGACGATCCAGGCGCGCGCGCGCGTCATGTCGTTGCTGTGCGCCGTCGCGACGTCCGGCGTGTCGCCCTCGTCCTCGAGCGTCTCCATCCATTCGCGACCGTCTTCGCCGGTCTGCGTCGCGTTCAGCGAGAAATCGGGCCCGGCGAGCCGCGCCTCCATCATCTCGACGTCGCGCAGCGGCGCGCCCACTTCTTCAGAGATCTTGATCCGCGCCTCGAGCGGGATGCCGTCCGAAAAGTCGACGCCCATCTCGCGCTCAAGCCGGGCGCGCACGCGGCGCATGTTGAAGAACAACGCCTTTTGGCTCGACGTCGACCCGGTGCGCACCACCGACCAGTTGCGCATCACGAAGTCCTGGATCGACGCTTTGATCCACCAGACCGCGTAGGTCGAGAAACGCACGCCCCGGTCAGGGTCGAATTTCGACGCGGCCTTCATTAGGCCGACGCCCGCCTCTTGGACCAGGTCGTTCATCGACGCGCCGTACCGGCGGTACTTCGCCGCCATCGCGACCGCCAGCCGCATATAGGCCGTCACGAGCCGATGGAGCGCCACTTCGTCGCCGTCGACGCGCCAGGCGCGCGCGAGCTG
>CAZBIG010000292.1:0-4370 GCA_964491865.1 uncultured Neomegalonema sp.
GAGATAGCGGCTATAATTCTCGATGCCGTTGCACGAGCCGGTCGCCTCCATCATCTCGAGATCGAAGGTCGTCCGCTGCTCCAGCCGCTGCGCTTCGAGAAGTTTGCCCTCGGCCACCAGCTGGTCGAGCCGGATCCGCAACTCCTCGCGGATCGCCTTTTGCGCCTGCTGCAGCGTCGGCCGCGGCGTCACATAGTGGCTGTTGGCGTAGATCCGCACCCGATCCAGCGCGCCGGTGCGCTCGCCGGTCAGCGGGTCGAACTCGACGATTTTCTCGAGCTCCTCGCCGAAAAACGAAAACCGCCAAGCGCGGTCCTCGAGGTGCGCCGGCCACAGTTCCAGCGCGTCTCCGCGGACCCGGAACATGCCCCGGGCGAAGCCCGCGTCGTTGCGCTTGTATTGCTGAGCCACCAGTTCGCGCATCATCGAGCGCTGGTCGTAACTTTCGCCGACCTTCAAATCTTGGGTCATGGCGTTATAGGTTTCGACCGCGCCGATGCCGTAAATGCACGAGACCGAAGCGACGATTATGACGTCGTCGCGTTCGAGCAGCGCCCGCGTCGCCGAGTGGCGCATCCGGTCGATCTGATCGTTGATCTGCGCTTCTTTCTCGATGAACGTGTCCGAGCGCGGCACATAGGCTTCGGGTTGGTAATAGTCGTAATAAGACACGAAATATTCGACGGAGTTGTTTGGGAAAAAGCTTTTGAACTCGCCGTAAAGCTGCGCGGCCAGGGTTTTGTTGTGCGCCAAGATGATCGCCGGGCGCTGCGTGGCCTCGATCACCTTGGCCATCGTGAACGTCTTGCCGGTGCCGGTGGCCCCCAGCAGCACCTGATCGCGCTCGCCCGAGGCCACGCCCTCGACCAGCTCGGCGATCGCGGTGGGCTGATCGCCCGCCGGCGAGAACTCGGTGACCATCTCGAAGCGCTTGCCGCCCTCGAGCTTTTCTTTTTTGTCGCGCTTTTGCGGCGCGGTGACCAGGGTGTCGGCTGTCATACGGGCCTAAATAAACGGGGCGACCGGCGTCGTCCATGCGCGGGCCGCGCGCTGGAGCCGCATTGCGACGCGCGCCGGCCCCGCGAGACAACAGCGCGATCCGACGCGTCCCGGCGACGGCGCGGCGACGCGGCAGCGGAAAGACCAGAACGATGAGCAACGCACGCATCTACAAACCCTCGGGCACGGCCATGCAGTCCGGGCCGGGCGAGGACCACTGGGTGCTCGAATTCGCCCCCGCCGAGCGTCGGACGATCGATCCGCTGATGGGGTGGACCAGCTCGGCCGACACGCGGGCGCAGGTGAAGATGCGCTTCGACACCAAAGAGGCGGCGCTCGCCTATGCGCGGCGGCACGGCGTGGCCGCTCAGGTGATCGAGCCGCCCAAAGCGTCAAAGAACGTCCGGCCGATGGGCTATGCGGGCAACTTCGCCTTTAAGCGCCGCGTGCCCTGGTCGCACTGACCCGACCGGGCGGCGGCGGCGCGTTCGGCCGCCCCGCTCACAGCCGGCGCAGCCAGAATTGCAGCCGGTGCGGCGTCTCTTCCGCGTCGCCCACCTCTTTCCAGTCGAAGGCGGCCTCCATGCCGGGTTCGGGCGCGTAGCCGCGTTTGCGCCAGAACGGATCGAGCGGCCGATAGTCCGCCGGCCGCGCCGGATGGGCGTCCGGTCGAATGACGGCGCAAAAAGCGCTCAGCGTTTTGCCGAGCCTCCGGGCGCGCTCCTCGCGGTGGTCGAAAAAGGCGTGACCCGCGCCGCGTCCGCGATAGGCGGGCAGCAGGACCGATTCGCCGCAATAAAAGACGCCGTCGAGATCGATCCCCCGAGCGCGAAACGGCGCCGCCCATTCGGCGAGCCCCCCCGTCAGCGGCGCGCCCGTCGCCGCGCCGACCAGCCGGTCGCCGTCCCATGCGCCCACGATAATCGCGCCGTCGGCGACCGCGTAGCTGTCGAGATAGGCGCGCTCATAAGCGAGATCGCCGTCATAGAGATAGGGATAGTCGCGAAACACGGCGATCCGCAGCGCGGCGAGCGGGGCCAGCAGATCCGAAAGCGCCGGACCCTCCACGGGCTCGATGCGCAGAGGCGGCGGCGCGTCGGTCGTCGCGTTCCTGTCGGTCCTGTCGGTCCCGTCGGTCATGGCGGTCTCTCCGAAATCCCGCGCGCCGGTGGCCGAGCCCGCGGCGCGCCCTCGCGCCCCCAGAAGCAGATGCGCCGCGCCGCGTCAAAACCCGCCACCGCCCGCCCGCGCAACCGCGCCCGCCCGCCTTGGCGCGCCTGTCCGCCTTGGCGCGCCCGCCCGCCTTGGCGCGCCCGATCGAAGTCGCTAGACACTTCGCATCGGCCCCTTAGCTCAACTGGATAGAGCAGCTGACTTCTAATCAGCAGGTTCCAGGTTCGAGTCCTGGAGGGGTCGCCATGGCAATCAACGGTCTAAAAGGGTGTTGGGCTGGGCGGACCGGATGCCGTGTCGGCACTCTGACAGCGTCCGGCTGAACGGGCTGAACCAACTTTGCCCCCAGTTTGCCGGAGGTCTCGAACCTTGAGAGGGAGAGGCCATGGAAGAGAAGACGACATCGGGCCGGTCCTCTGGGGCGGAGCGGGCCGTGCGCCACGACGGCCGCGATCCGCGCGCCGACGGCCAGTCGACGTCGATCCCGTCGGCTGCGCTCAGCGAAACGGCGGGCCGTGGATCCATTTCGTCAAAGAATACCGGTGACCACGCGTCACGGGCGTCACGCGGTGGGGGATGAAGCTGGGGAATAGGACGGCTGATCCAAGATTTTGGGACGCCGTCTTCGGCCAGCCGGTCGCGTTCAACTCAAGATCTCCGCCCTCATAAGCTTCCGGCGTCGTCAGCTGGATTACAAAGGAGAGTTTCCGGCGTTTGGCGAAAGCGCCGTCGCCAATATCGATATGCCAGTCGAAATGGCCACGGTGCTGGGCGTCGTACCTAGCGATCTGCATTCTTTCCGCGAATTCAACGAGATCGAAGCCGAAATGAGTCCGATTCGCGTCGATGACGGTTTCGACCACACGGTTGAAAACCCAGTCGGCGGAACTCTCGTCCAACCAAGTAATGCGCGATCGGCGGATCGCGCCGTCTTGTTCGCCGCGAACCAAACCGCCATCGGCGAACCACTGGTCTTCGGCCAAGCGGACGATCTTGGAGCATTCATCGGTGTCGAACACGGCGTCGAGAGTGACAGAAGCGAGCATAGCGCACGGATTTGACGGACATCGCCCAAAATCCGACGAGAGCTCCCTCGCGTCATGCCTGTCGCGCCCCTCTCCGACCTGTTCGTCGTTTTTGAGATCTCGAGCGCGACGCCGCGCGAAAAAGGTCGACGACGCGCGCTTTTAAAGCGCGCCGCCGCCGTCCCGCTCGGTCTCGGCCTGATCGGCCGCCCAGGCGCCGGCCGCCTCGACGGCGACGGGCGAGGTCGTCGGCAGGACGCCGAGATAGCTGTCGGTGTCCTCGACCGGAACCACCGGACGTTGCGTCATGCGAAACAGCGCATAGGCGGCGATTGCGCCGAAGGTCGCGCCGAGAACCAGCCAGAAGCCGTCCGGTCCAAGCCCCTGCATCGACCAGCCGGCGGCGAGCGGACCCAGAATGGCGCCCACGCCAAAGGTGAAGACCAAGCCGCCCGAGGCGGCGGGCATCTTCTCGGCCGGAAGATAGTCGTTCGTGTAGGCTAAAAAGAGCGCGTAGAGCGGCGTGGTCACGCCGCCGGCGAAAAACGCGGCCGTCATCAAGACGACGAGATCGGCTCCGGCCGCTTTCCCGAGGATGCAAAACGCGACGCCGATCAGCGATGTGCCGAAGATGAGCTTCCGCCGGTCGATCCGGTCGGACAGCCAGCCGATCGGATACTGAAGCAAGAGCGCCCCGCCAAACAACATGGCGACGAACAGCGCGATCTCCGCGGTCGTCATGCCGATCTGGGTGCCGAAAACCGCCGCCATGCCCGATTGCGTCGCATAGACGCCGCCGAGCAGAAAGATGCCGACCGTGCCGAGCGGCGAACTTCGGAACAGGTTCCGAAGCGACATCGGCCGCGCGACCTCGGTTCTCGGCGTCGGGCTGACGGAAAGCAAAATCGGCGCGAACGAGATCGACACCAAGATCGATGCGCCGATGAACAGGACGGACGTGCCCGCATCCCCCAAAGTCAGAAGCCCCTGAGCGCCGATGATGCCGAGCGTTTGCGCGATCATGTACGCGGAGAGCACTTGTCCGCGCGTTTCGTTCGTGGAGGCCTCGTTCAGCCAGCTTTCGGCGGTGACGTAGATCCCCGACATGCAGAAACCGATCAGCACACGCAGCAAGGTCCAGGACCAGGGCTCGGCGTTCAGCGGAAAAGCGAT
>CAZBIG010000293.1:0-4360 GCA_964491865.1 uncultured Neomegalonema sp.
TGCCCCGCCGCCCAGCCCGACGACCAGGCCCACTGGAAGTTGTAGCCGCCGAGCCAGCCCGTGACGTCCACCACCTCGCCGATGAAATAGAGCCCGTCGACCGTCTTGGCCTCGAGCGTCGCGCTGTCGAGCGCGGCGGTCGACACGCCGCCCAAGGTGACCTCGGCGGTGCGATAGCCCTCGGAGCCGGTCGGGAGCAGCCGCCAGTCGCGCACCGTCTCGACCAGTCCGCGCAGCGCTTTATCGGACAGGTCGGCCAGATTGCCGCGGGGCCCGGTACGTTCGGCGACATGCTGCGCGAGCCGTTTCGGCAAATGCTCGGCCAACGCGGTCGCGACGGCGCGGCGCCCGTTTTGGGCCCGCGCGGCGCGCAACGCGTCGAAGAGATCGCCCTCGGGCGCCAGGTCGACAGAAATCGTCTCGCCCTCGCGCCAGTAGGAGGAAATCTGCAAGATCGCCGGGCCGGACAGACCGCGATGCGTGAACAGCAGCGCCTCCTCGAACGCGGCGCGGCCCGCCCGGGCGACGCCGCGCGTCGCCACCCCGGCCAGAGCCCGCATCGCCGCAAGCGGCTCGCCCCCGAAGGTGAGCGGAACCAGCCCCGGCCGCGTCTCGACGATCGGCAGCCCGAATTGCTCGGCGCCCCGGTAGCCGAAGCCGGTCGCCCCCATTTTGGGGATCGACTTGCCGCCGGTGGCGATCACCAGCGTCCGAGTCGCGACCGACCGACGCTCTCCGTCGCTGTCGAGGGCCAACCGAAACCCCGATTCGGTCTTCGCGATCTCGGCGACCGACGTCCTCAGGCGCAGCTCGGCGCCGGCGGCCGCCATCTCGCTCAACAACAGATCGATGACGTCGCGCGCCGAGCGGTCGCAGAACAGCTGCCCGAGCGTTTTCTCATGGTAGGGCACGCCGTGGCGCTCGATCAGCGCGACGAAATCCGCGGGCGTGTAGCGCGCCAGGGCCGATTTGGCGAAATGCGGGTTCTCGGACAAAAAACAGCCGGGCTCGGCGCGCAGATTGGTGAAATTGCACCGGCCGCCGCCTGAGATCCGGATCTTTTCGCCCGGCGCGCGGGCGTGATCGACCGTCAGCACCCGAGCGCCGTCGGCAGCCGCCTGCGCGGCGCAGAACATCCCCGCGGCGCCGGCGCCGATGACGACGCAGTCGACGGTTTCGAGAGGTTTCGGCACGAGCGATTTCCGGTTTCTGGATCAGAGCGCCGGTCTCGCCCCCGCTCGACGGGCGGGTCAAGCCCCCGATCCGACGCTCCGACGGGCTCGACAGCGGCGCGTCAACCGACGAATTGCCTCAAGGCCGGGTTCTCGGTCTCGTCCATGAACCAAAAACCGAGGCTGCGCAGATCGTCGAGCAAGGCCGCTTCGCCCCCCGGCGCCACCGCGAAGCCGGCCAACACGCGCCCATAGGCGGCGGCCCGATTCCGGTAGTGGAACAGCGTGATGTCCCACCGCGGCCCGAGCGTCTCGAGAAAATCGAGCAGCGCCCCGGGCCGTTCGGGAAACTCGAAGCGGTACAGCCGCTCGGCCCCGCCCCCCGCCGCGCCGCCCACCATGTGCCGCACATGCAGGCGCGCCACCTCGTTTTCGGTGTAGTCGACCACCGGATACCCCGCCGCGCTTAGCGCCGCGAAGATCTCCGCGCGCTCGGCGGCCCCGCGTTTCAGCTGAACGCCGACGAATATCTGAGCCGCGGCGTCGTCGCGATGACGATAATTGAATTCGGTCACCGGCCGCGCGCCGATCGCCCGGCAGAAGCGCAGAAAGCTGCCCTTCGCCTCGGGGATCGTCACGCCGAACAGCGCCTCGTGATTCTGCCCGATCTCGGCCCGCTCGGTGATGTGGCCCAGCCGGTCGAAATTCATGTTCGCGCCCGACAGCACGACGGCGAGCGTCTGATCCTGCGCGCCCGAACGCGCGATCCATTCTTTCATGCCCGCCAGCGCCAGCGCGCCCGCGGGCTCGACCACGGTGCGGGTTTCTTCGAAGACGGCGCGGATCGCGGCGCAGATGCGGTCGACCCCGACCGTCACGACCGCGTCGACGCGGGACTTCATGACGTCGAAGGTGAGATCGCCCACCTGACGCACCGCGCAGCCGTCGACGAACAGACCGACCTCTTCAAGCGGCACGGGCCGGCCGGCCTCGAGCGCGGCCGCGAAGCAGGCGGCGTCGTCGGGCTCGACGGCGATCACCTGCGTTTCGGGCGACAGCGCCTTCAGATAGGCGGCCATGCCGGCGCACAGACCGCCGCCGCCCACCGGCGCGAAGACGGCGTCGATCGGACCGGGGCGCTGCGCCAGCAGCTCGAGCGCGACGGTGCCCTGGCCTGCGATGGTCGCCGCGTCGTCGAAGGGGTGCACCATCACCCGCCCCTCGGCTTCGGCGATTTCGGCCCCGCGCCGCGCGGCGTCGGAATACCCGTCGCCGAACAGCTCGATCCGCGCCCCGAGCGCTTCGACGGCGCTGATTTTGATCGCCGGCGTGGTCACCGGCATCACGATCACCGCATCGACGCCGAGCCGACGCGCCCCGACCGCCACGCCTTGCGCATGGTTCCCGGCCGAGACGGCGATCACCCCCCGCGCGCGGTCCTCGGGCGACAGGCTCGCCAGCTTCACATAGGCGCCGCGGATCTTGAAACTGAAGATCGGCTGCAGGTCTTCGCGTTTGAGCCAGATCTGATTGCCGAGCCGGGCCGAGAGCCGCGGCGCGGGCTCGAGCGGCGTGCGCCGCGCCACGTCGTAGACCGGCGCGGTCAGGATCGCTTTCAGCCAGTCGTCGTCGGTGCGCGGCGGCGCGATCGGCCCGCGGGGCGGCGTTCGCGCCGTCACACCGGTTCGCCTCGGCGGCGGCGCTCGGCGTCGTCCCAAGCGGTCAGCGCCTGATAATCGGGCACGAAGCCGAGCCCCTTGCGCGCGTCGGAGGACACCGCGTCTTGCGAGGTGACGACGTCGACGACCGCGGGCGCGTTGGCGAGCGCTCGCTCCAAGGCGGCCGGCAGGTCCTCGGGCGCCTCCACCCGCTCTCCGTGCGCGCCGAGCGCCCGCGCCATCGCCGCGTAATCGGAATGACGCAAGGTGGTGCCCACGACCCTGCCGCCGTAATTGGTCTCTTGGTCGAAGCGTTCGATGTTCCAAGCGGCGTTGTTCGAAACGATGAACACCGCCTTCGCGCCGTGGCGCACCGCGGTGTCCACCTCGATCGCGTTCAGCCCGAAAGCGCCGTCGCCGTTCACGGAAATCACCTGGCGGCCCGGCTCGGCCAGCGCGGCGGCGATCGCGAAGGGAACCCCGACGCCGAGGCAGCCGAAGGCGCCGGCGTCCATGTAGGTGCGCGCCACAAGGCCGACGCGGGCGAAGCTGAGCAGATCCCCGCCGTCCGCGATCGCCAAATGGTCGGGGTCGGCGACGCGGCGGACGGCGTCGAAGATCGCCATCGGATGGATTTTGCCGTCCGCGCCGGTGGCGGGGCCGGTCTTGGCGGCGCCGTCGGCGATCCGCTCGCGATGCTTGGCGCGCAGCCCCTCGAGCCACGCGTCGTCGCGCGCGCCCGGCGCATCGCCCAGCCCCGCGGTCAGCGCGTCGAGCGCCAGAGCCGCGTCGGCCAAAATCTCGGGCGTTCCGCGGCGATTGTCGATCAGCTCGCCGGCGGTGTCGCTGATCCGGATGAAGCGCGCCTCGGGGAACACGGCCGGAGAGCCGAAGGCGACCTGATAATCGAGCTTGCGCCCGATCGTGATCACCAGATCCGCCTGTCCCATCGCGGCCGCCCGCACAGCCCCCACCACCGAGGGATGCTCGGGCGGGATCAGGCCGCGGCTTTCTTGGGTGTCGAGATACAGCGCGTTCGCAGCGTCGAGGAACCGCTCCAGGGCCGCCCCCGCCCCGCGCGCGCCGCGGCCGCTGATCACCAGGGGACGGCGCGCCGCTCGGATCGCCGCCACGGCCTCGTCCGTCCGCTCGGGCGACGGCGGCGGGCGGCGGAGCGGCTTCGGCGCCATCCAGTCCGGCGGCGTCAGCGTTTCGGGCAGATGCGCGCGCAGCACGTCGGTCGGGATCTCGAGATAGGCGGGGCCCGGCTCGCCCCCGTCGCCCATGGCGCGCGCGATGGCCTCGTCGAGCTCGCGCAGCACCTGCTCGGGCACCCGGGCGGTGCGCGAGTGGCGCGTCACGGGCCGCATGATGTCAACATGGGGGATGTCCTGGAGCGGGCCCATATTCGCCTGCGGGCGCGAGGTGCAGCCGCCGATCAGCAGCATCGGCGCCCTTGCGAGCGACGCGTTGGCGACCCCGGTCACGCAGTTTGTGACCCCCGGCCCGGCGGTGGCCATGGCGACGCCG
>CAZBIG010000294.1:0-4332 GCA_964491865.1 uncultured Neomegalonema sp.
ACCGGCGGCCAGGTGATCTCCGAGGATCTCGGCATGAAGCTCGAGAACGTCACCACCGACATGCTCGGCACCGCCAAGAAGATCCGCATCACCAAGGACGAGACGACCATCGTCGACGGCCATGGCGACAAGGGCGAGATCGAAGCGCGCGTGGCGCAGATCCGTCAGCAGATCGAAGAGACCACCTCCGACTACGACCGCGAGAAGCTCCAGGAGCGCCTCGCCAAGCTCGCCGGCGGCGTTGCGGTCATCCGTGTCGGCGGCGCGACCGAAGTCGAGGTGAAGGAGCGCAAGGACCGTGTCGATGACGCGCTCAACGCGACCCGCGCCGCGGTTCAAGAAGGCGTTGTGCCGGGCGGTGGCGTCGCGCTGATCCACGCCTCCCGCGCGCTGGCCAATTGGGAAGGCGAGAACGCCGACCAGACCACCGGCGGCGCCATCGTCCGCCGCGCGCTGCAGCAGCCGCTGCGCCAGATCGCCGAGAACGCCGGCCTCGATGGCGGTGTGGTTGCCGGCAAGGTCCTCGAGAGCACGGATGCCAATTACGGCTTCGACGCCCAGCTCGAGGAGTACGGCAACCTGATGGAGAAGGGCATCATCGACCCGGCCAAGGTCGTGCGCACCGCTCTGCAGGACGCCGCGTCGGTCGCCGGCCTGCTGATCACCACCGAAGCGATGGTGGCCGAGAAGCCCGAGAAGAAGTCGGGCGGCGGCGCGCCGGACATGGGCGGCATGGGCGATATGGGCATGATGTAAATCGCCCGGCGTCGGGGCGGCGGCCTCGCCGCCGCCTTGGCCAACATCGGGGCCGCGTCGATCCGTCGACGCGGCCCTTTTTTCTGCGATGCCGGTTTTCTGCGATGCCGGGCGCTTCAGGCCTCAGCCGGCGCCCAACACCTGATCCGGCTTCACGTTGATCAAGCGCTGGATTTGACTGATGCGGCGCTCGACCAGCAGCACGTTCCGGATCTGGATCGCCTCTTTGCGCGCATCGTCCGAGATTAATTCGAGATCGCCCGCGCCGAAGCCCAACAACACATGCGTGAACAGATCGCGGTCTTTTTGCTCGAACAGCATCCCTTTGCCGTCGAAGCTCCGTTCGCCGCCGCCGAGCACGCGCTCTTCGATGACCTGTCCTGGCCGCACGCGATAGTAGATCGCGCGGTCGAACACGAAGGTCTGCAGCGCCCAGATGATCAAGAGCGCGGCGCCGAAGAACAGATAAAAACCCGCGTTCGCATGCACCGAGACGTCAGGGATCAGCGCGGCGAACAGGCTCAACAAACCGAACTGAAGCGCCAGCAGGAAGACGACGGCGGCCGAGAGCAGAATAATGATCGACACCAGCCCGCGGACGCGGACGCTGGTGAACAGGATCACCATCAAAAGAACGCCCAGAAAGATCAGGCCGCCGGTGTCCGACGCGGCGACGCGTTCGACGCCGTCGTCGCCAATGGCGACTTCGGCCCCGTTCAGAGCCGTCACCGCCCCGACGATGAGCGAGGTCAGCCAGACCGGCCACCAATAGAACAGCGGAGAGTGCCCCACGAGGACGATCTCGGGCAGGTCCTCCATGGTGGGCAGGGCGTCGACGTCGGCGGGACCGCTGCCGTCAAGCAGCGATCCTTCGGCGCCGGAGGCGTTGGCTTCGGCCATGGCGAATTCTCCAAAAGGGTGCGCGCGGGTTGAACATCGAACGCCGGACGGGCGTCGACGTTCCCGGCCGGCGGTGGCGACGCCGGCCTCGCGCGCGCCCTCTTGGCGCGCGGCGATCGCGCGCTTAGCCGCCCTCGACCGCCGAAAGACGCTTCTCGAGCGCGATCACATGCAGGGTCAGTTCCTCGATCTTGGCCAGAAGCGTCGCGTTCATGGCCGCCAGATCGACGCCCGAGGCGCGCATCTGCGCGCCCGACGGCACGCCGGGCAGATGGCGCTCGCGCGCGATATGGGCCTCGGTCTCGGCGAGGCTGGGCAGCGCATAGTCCGGCGCGAACACGTGATCGGCCGTCGGCACCGCGGCGCCGCGCACCAGAATGCGGCCGTCGCCGGCGTCGAGATGGATCATGGTCTCGCCCGCCGCGTTTTTCAGCGCCACGTCGCCCGCGGCCCCGCCGCCGCCGAGCGCCAGATTGCCGGCGCCGCCGTCCAGATGGGCGCGCACCGTCCCCTGATCGTCCAGCAGCCGCAGATCCCCGTTATGCCCCGCGCCGCCGAAGGTCCCGGCCCCGTTGCCGCCGTCGAGATGCACCGACTGGCGCCCGGCGGCGTCGAGCAGGACGAGGTCGCCCTGGCTGCCGCCGCCGCCGGCGTAGAGGTTGCCGGTCCCGCCGTCCAAATGCAGCCGGACGCGGCCGTCATAGCTCAACAATCTGACGTCGCCGTTGTGCCCGTTCCCCCCAAGCGTCGCGTTGCCGCCGCCGCCGTCGAGATGCACCGACTGCAGGCCGGCGCCGTCGAGCAGCGCCAGATCGCCCTGCGCCCCGCCGCCGCCCATCGTGAGATTGGCTTGGCCGCCGTCGAGATGGATGGTCCCGTACCCGTCCTTATGCTTCAGGGTCAGGTCGCCTTCGCAGCCCTCGCCGCCGGCCCAGATGTTGCCGCCGGCCCCGTCGATCCGCATCCGCAGCCGCCCGTCGTCCGACAAGAGCCGCAATTCGCCGTTCGCGCCGCCGCCGCCGAACGTTCCCCGCGCGTCGCCGCCGTCGAGATGGACGGTGTTGCGGCCCTGAGCGTCGCGCAGGGTCAGGTCGCCCTCGGCCCCCGCGCCGCCCAGCGCCAGATTGGCGGTCTTGCCGTTCAGGACGCCCGTCTCCCGGCCGGCGTCGTCGGTCAGGATCATCTTGTAACCGGTGGCGAACATTGCGCTTCCCCTTCCTTCTTGAAGACGACGGACGCGCTTCCCCACGGATCTGGCCGTCGTCGACTGATCCCTATCGAAACAGGTTCTTGAAAACACGCGTCAGAACGAAGCGGCGCGGACGGGTCGGATCACATCAGCGCGGATAGCCGAGCCGCTCGAGCATCGCGGCCGCCGGCGCCCGCACCCGCGCCAGCGCGTCCGGGTCGAGCTCGGCGGGCGGGATGTACTCGCCGGCGCCGCCGTCGGCGCGCTGCAGCTTCGCGGCGCCCAGCTCGGCGTTGACCCGCACGTCGAACGCCGCGCGCGAGACCGGAACGCCGCAAAACGCCTCGATCTGCGCAATGGTCCGCTCGGGCTCGGCCACCATCGTCTCATAACGCAGCGCCAGGGTCTCGCCGGGCATCTCGAGCAGATAGGCCAGATTGTCGGCCCACCGCCGCCCCAACGCGTGAAGCTGCTCGGGCGTCGACAGCTGTTGCGGCCAGCGCGCCTTGAAGGATTTCGCGACGTCCGCGAGGTCGCGATGCACGATGATCGACCGGAACGGCGGCGCGAAGCGGCGGAACAGCTCGAAATCAACGGCGCGGCGCAGCTGATGCTTCAGCCCCCAGCCGCTCCGACCCCGTTTCTCGGCGTCTTGACGATAGAACCGCAGCAGCCCGTAAAAGTCGCCGAGCAGCAGGCGGCCGTAGGCGTCGAAGTCCGGGAACAGGGCCGTCGCGTCGATATCGGCCCCGCCTTGAAAGAACCGCTGCGCCGTCAAGGCGGTGAAGCGCCGTTTGCGGTCGAAGGCGTCGAGCGGCACCATCAGCTGCGGCGGCCGCATCTCGACCAGGTAGAAGTTTTCGCCATAGACGACGGCGCGCTCGGTCGCGTTCAGCGCGCGTTGCAGCAAGGTCGAGCCGCAGCGCTGGGTCGGGGCGAGCACCATCAGCGGGGCGTCGCCGGCGTGCGCCGCCTGATACTCGGCCACGAGCGCGGCCAGCGCCGGGTCGAACGGCGCGCCGGCCGGAGAGCCGGGAGCGCGGCCCGCGGGGGCGCCGGCGGGCGGGGCGCCGGGCGGGGCGGCGGGCGCGCTGGGCATCGAAACAGCCTCCTAAACGGATCCGAGCCGCGGCCAAGCGCGCCGGGCGCGCTCCTGTTCTGGACGGCGGCCGCGCGGACCGCAATGATCCGGAACATCGCAGTTTCTCCGCCGCCGACCGGAACGCGCCTCGACGCGAGCCCCCGCGAAAGCCGCCATGAGGGCCGCGATGAGGGCCGCGATCCGCCGGAACGCCACAATGAGGGCCGCCATGAAATCGTCCGACCGCGCGCCCGCCACGCGTCTTCTGGCGGACTTCGCCGTCGCGCCGGTGGCGCGCGACACGGCCGAGACCGCGCTCGAGACCGCCCGGCTGTCCGCGTTCGACCTGTTGGCCGTCGGGCTCGCCGGGGTCGCGGAGCCCTCGGCGCGGGCGGCGCGGGCGCTG
>CAZBIG010000295.1:0-4325 GCA_964491865.1 uncultured Neomegalonema sp.
GGCGACGCGCGCCTGTTTTTGGGAGACGTGGCGCTGGCCGAGGAAACCGTGGCGCGAGAGGCCGCGTCGGCCGAAAAAGCCTTCGAAACGCATGTTGCGCATTTAATCGCGCACGGCGTTCTCCATCTCTTAGGCCACGACCATCAAAATGAAGCGGAGGCGACGGCGATGGAGGCGCGGGAACGCGCGGCCGCGACGCGTCTTGGGGCGCCGGACCCTTATCCGGCCGATTTGAACGACCCGGCGGAGCCGCCGCTTCGGCCCGCCACTGGATAAGGTGAGATGAACCCCGATAGCTCTCCGCCCGACGCGCCGGGCGACACGACAGCCGACGGCGACCCGTCGAGTACGACCGCGCCCGATCAGCGGTCCTCGAGATCCGAAGAGCCGAGCGCCAAAGCGCCCGCCGCGGGTCTCTCCAAACTGGTGCGCCGGGTCGCCCGCCGTTTCCGCCCAACCGGCCCTTCGGCGGACACGGCGTCGATGCTGAGCGATTTCCTCGAAAACGAGGCTCAGAACGGGGTCAACCGCTCGGGCGACGAGCGCGCCTTGCTCGAAAACGTGCTGCGGCTCAGAGATCTGCGGGTCGACGACGTCATGGTGCCGCGCGCCGACATCGTGGGCATCGAGCAAAGCGCCACGCTCGACGAGACGCTCGACGCGCTGCGCGAGGGCTCGCATTCGCGCTTGCCGGTGTATCGCGACACGCTCGACGATCCGATCGGCGTGATCCATTTGAAGGATCTGGCGCTGAGCTGCGGTTTCGGCCGGCGGCCGAATGATTTCGCGTTGGCCGACCATATGCGCCCGCTGCTGGTGGTGCCGCCGTCCATGCGGGTTCAGGCGCTGCTCCAGAGGATGCGGGCCAGCCGACGGCATATGGCGCTCGTGATCGACGAGTATGGCGGCGTCGACGGCCTGGTCACGATCGAAGACGTGATCGAGCAGATCGTCGGCCAGATCGAAGACGAACATGACGACGCGGAAGGACCGCTTTGGGTGGAACAGACGCGCGGGTGCTTCCTGGCGGAAGCGCGGGCGGAGGTCCTCGATTTTCAGGCGGCGACCGGCGTGCGGCTGATGCCCGAAGATGACGAAGAGGAGGTCGACACGCTGGGCGGCCTCGTCTTCGTGATGAGCGGGCGCGTGCCCGAGCGCGGCGAGGTGGTCGTGCATCCCGACGGTCATGAATTCGAGATCGTGGACGCGGATCCGAGGCGCGTGAAGCGGATTCGGGTCCGTCTGGCCAGCGATCCGTCCGGGCGCGGGGCCGAGAACGACCCGGCCGCGGATGTCGCGGCGGCGGCCGCGGCGGAAGCGACGTTGACCGGCGGCGCGGCCCGCGAGGGCCGGGCGTCGGCGGCCGGGCCGAGCGCCGGCCCGGGGGGCTCCGGCGACAGCGTCGAAGACGCGCCGACGCCCGAAGACGCGCCTGAAAACGCGCCTGAAAACGCGCCCGAAAACGCGCCCGAAAACGCGCTCGAAGACGGCGTTCCCGAGCCTGTCGGCCTCGGCCCGTCCCAGCCGGCGACGCCCCTGTCGGAGGCGGACGCCGTCGCCGAAGCGGACGGCGCGGGGGCGGGACGGCGCGTCGATCCGGGCGGCGCGGGCCGCGCGCCGGACCCCGAAGCGCGTCGGCGGGACCGGTCCTCGGCGCGCGAGGCGGGGTCGGCGGCGGGCGGCGAGATGCTGGTGGGCGTCGCGGGCTGCGGCGCGCAGGCCGAGGGCGCGGAGATCCAGCGCCGGCAGCCCATGGGCGACATCGTGGTGGGCCCGCAAGCCTATCACCGGCTGCCGGCGCTGGTGCGCGCGGCGCGCGACGGGCCCGCGATCGACACCGACTTTCCCGCTGAGGACAAATTCGACCACATCCCCGCGCCGCAGCGGCGCGCCGCGCAGCCGACGGCGTTCCTGACCGTCCAGGAAGGCTGCGACAAGTTCTGCGCTTTTTGCGTGGTCCCCTACACCCGAGGCGCGGAGGTCTCGCGTCCGGTCGAGACCGTGCTGGCCGAGGCGCGGGCTTTGGCGGCGCGCGGCGTGGTCGAAATCACGCTGCTCGGGCAGAACGTGAACGCCTATCACGGGCGGGGACCGGACGGACGCGAACGGGGCCTCGCGGCGTTGATTCGGGCTCTTGCCGACATCGACGGACTGGCGCGCCTGCGGTACACGACGAGCCATCCTCGCGACATGGACGCGGACCTGATCGCCGCCCACGCCGAGGTGCCCGCGCTGATGCCTTACCTGCATCTGCCGGTGCAGGCGGGCTCGGATCGCGTGTTGCGGGCGATGAACCGCGGGCACACCGCGGCCGAGTATTGCGAGCTGATCGAGCGGATCCGCGCCGCGCGGCCCGATATCGCGCTGTCCGGCGACTTCATCGTCGGCTTTCCCGGCGAGACCGAAGCCGAATTCGAAGAGACGCTGTCCCTGGCGCGCGCCGTTGGTTACGCGCAGGCGTTCTCGTTCAAGTACAGCCCGCGCCCTGGGACGCCGGCGGCCGAGCGCGACCAGGTTCCAGAGCCGGTGAAGACCGAGCGTCTGGCTCGGCTGCAGGCGCTGCTGGCCGAGACGCAGGCCGCGTTTCAAAACCGGTGCGTGGGCCGACGGCTGCCGGTGCTGCTCGAGAAGCCGGGCCGCAATCCGGGCCAGCTGGTCGGCCGCTCGCCCTATCTTCAGGCCGTCCATCTCGACGCCGCGCCCGATCTGACGGGGCGGATCGTCGATGTCGAGATCCTGTCCGCCGGGCCGAACAGTCTGGCGGGCCGGCTGGCGACCTAGCGGAGCCGCGGTCCGAGGGTCCGGCCGGGATCCAAGGGGCCGCGCCGACGCGCGCGCCGCCGTTCGGCGGCCGCGGCGGCCTTCGCGCTTGCGGCCTCGGTCGCCTTCCGGCACGCTCTTTCCAAGCGATTTAGGGAGGGCGCGCGCCCCGCATGGACGAAACCATTCTCGAGTTCGACGACAACCGCCATCTCATCGAGCTGTGCGGGGCCCATGACCGCCATCTTGCGGCGCTCGAGGAAGGGTTGAACGTCACGATCGTGCGGCGGGGGAACGTCATCGGGCTGCACGGCGAGGCGGAGCCGAGAGCGCTGGCCGCCGACGCGCTCGGCGCGCTTTACGCGCGGCTCGAGCAGGGGCGGCCGGTCGAGGCCGGCGACGTCGACGCCGCCATTCGCCTCGCCATCGCGGATCGCCAACTCGACATGTTCCAGGCCGAAGGCGCTTCCGACGCCGGCGCGCGGCTGGAGATCCGCACGAAGAAGAAGCGCGTCGAGCCCCGCACCCCCGGCCAGCGGGCCTATGTGCAGTCGCTGTTCGCGCATGAGCTGTGTTTCGGCGTCGGTCCCGCAGGCACCGGGAAAACCTATCTCGCGGTGGCCGTCGGCGTGGCGATGTTTCTCGAACGTCGGGTCGACAAGCTGATCCTGTCGCGTCCGGCCGTCGAAGCGGGCGAACGGCTCGGCTTCCTGCCCGGCGACATGAAGGAGAAGGTCGATCCCTACATGCGCCCGCTCTACGACGCGATCAACGATCTCTGGGGCGGGGCGAAGCTTGAAAAGCTGATGGAGGACGGCAAGCTCGAGGTGGCGCCGTTGGCCTTCATGAGGGGGCGGACGCTGAACAACGCGTTCGTGGTGCTCGACGAGGCGCAGAACGCCACCGAAATGCAGATGAAGATGTTCCTCACGCGCCTTGGCGAGAACAGCCGGATGGTGATCACCGGCGATCCGAGCCAGATCGATCTGCCGCGCGGCGTGCGGTCGGGGATGGTTCAGGCGCTCGAGATCCTGCGCGGGGTCGAGGGCGTCGGCTTCACCTTCCTGAGCGAAGGCGACGTGGTGCGCCATCCGCTGGTCGCGCGCGTCATCAACGCCTATGCGCGCGTCGAAGACCGGCGCGACTGAGCGGGAGCGGCGCGGTGACAGGGGGCCTCGAGGACGGCGCGCATGGCGGCGACGACGACGACCGCACGGATACGGGGCGCGTGCTGACGGCGGTCTCGGAAGCGGCGGCGCGCTGGCCCGAGACGCCCGGCTTGCACGCGCTGGCCGAGGACGCCGTCGGCGCGGCGCTGTGGGCCTGTTCGATCGACCCCGACGCGGTGTCGGTGTCGCTGTTCTTCGCGACGGACGCCGAAATCGCCGAGTTGAACGCGCGGTTTCGCGATAAGGTCGGGCCGACCAACGTGCTGTCTTGGCCGGCGCTGACGCTCGACGCGCCGCTCGACGCAGAGGACGCCGCCGCGCTCGCCCGACGCCGCGGGCCTGGCGACGCGCGCCTGTTTTTGGGAGACGTGGCGCTGGCCGAGGAAACCGTGGCGC
>CAZBIG010000296.1:0-4322 GCA_964491865.1 uncultured Neomegalonema sp.
CGGCACCTGATAGACCAGGATCTGCTGATCCGAGAGCGGGGCCTCGGGGATCCGGTGCCGGGTCTGGATCAGCGTCGCGGCGCGCGTCTCGGTGGTGGTGGCCACGCCGGCGGTCTTTTCGAAGAACTGGCGGATCGACACTGCGTTCGTGGTGTCGTCCGCGCCTTGGTCGATCACTTTCAGACAGTCTTCGGGGGTCAGGCAGGCCGCGGTCACCTGGACGCCGCCGGTTCCCCAGCCATAGGGCATCGGCATTTCGCGGCTGGCGAACGGCGTTTGATAACCGGGGATCGCGACCGCTTTCAAAATCGCCCGCCGGATCATGCGCTTCGTGTTCTCGTCGAGATACGCGAAATTGTAGCCGCCGAACGGGGCGTCGGCGGGGGCGGCGGTCGGGGCGGCGGTCGGGAGGGCGGCGGCGGACGGGCCGTCGGGCGCCGTCGAGCGATCCAGCGGACGCGCCTTGCGCGGCGCGTCGCCGGCTTCGGTCCAAGCGCGCTCGGGCGCGGCGGGGCCGCTCGATGGCCTCGCATCGGCCGCGCCGGACGTGGCGGCGCCGGGCGTGGCCGCGCCGCCTGGCGGCTCTCGCAACGGCGGGGTCATTCGGCGGCCTCCGTCGCCCGGTCCGGTTCCGGATCGCCGCCCGCGGCCGCTTCGGCCCGAAGCGCGCGCACCAGCTCGAGCTCGGATTGGAAGTCGACATAGTGCGGCAGCTTAATGTGCTCGAGAAAGCCGGAAGCCTGGATGTTGTCGCTATGAGACAGCACGAATTCCTCGTCTTCGGCGGGCGCGCCGGTCCCGTCCTCGCCGAGCTCGCCACGACGCAACGCGCGGTCGACCAACGACATCGCCAGGGTTTTGCGCTCGCTGCGGCCGAAGGCCAGCCCGTAGCCGCGGGTGAATTGGGGCGGCTCGGTCTTCGAGCCTTTGAACTGGTTGACCGTTTCGCATTCCGTGATCTCGATCTCGCCGACGGCCACGGTCAGCCCGAGTTCGGGGATCTCCATCTCGACCACCGCGATCCCGATCCGCAATTCGCCGACAAAGGCGTGGGTTCGGCCGAAGCCGCGCTGGGTCGAATAGGCGAGGCCGAGCAAAAAGCCCTCGTCGGCCCGCGCCAGCGCCTGCAGCCTGAGCGCGCGCGACGCCGGCAGGCTGAGCGGTTCGCGCGTCATGTCCGGGGGCGCGTCGCCGTCAGGGGCGCCGTCGCGCCCTGCGCCGCTGTCGGACGCGCCCGTGTCCGGCGGTTCGATCAGGCCGTCGCGATCGAGCAGCCCCAGCACTTTGGGCGGCGGCTCGTCCGGCGCGGCCGCTGCGGACGCGGCCCCGGTTTCCGCTCCGGTCTCGGCCCCGACTTCCGCCCCGACTTCCGCCCCGGTCTGCGCCTCCGTCTCCGCCTCGGTTTCCGCCGCCAACGCGAAATCGATCAGCCGGTGCGTGTAGTCGAAGGTCGGGCCCAGGATCTGTCCGCCCGGCAGGTCCTTGAAGGTCGCCGACACCCGGCGGCTGACGCGCATCGCGCCAGTGTCGAGCGGAACCGCGTAGCCGAAGCGCGGCAAGGTGGTGCGATAGGCGCGCAGCAGAAAGATCGCCTCGATCAGGTCGCCCCAGGCCTGCTTGATCGCGAGCGCCGCCAGATCGCGGTCGTAGAGCGAGCCCTCCGCCATGACCCGCGCCACCGAGAGCGCCATTTGCTCGCGGATTTGCGGGATCGTCAGCGCGGCGACGCCGCGGTCTCCGCGCCGCTTTTCGGCCAGCAGCGCGTGCGCGGCCGCGATGGCTTTTTCTCCGCCTTTGCTGGCGACGTACATGGCGGGTCCTCGATCGCGGCGGCTGTCAGGCCGCGGGGCTGACGGCGATGGGGCGTCCCGGTTCAGAGCGCCTCGATCACCGTGCTGCGGGGCAGGCCGACGATCCGGTCGCCGGCCGTGAGAAACAGGTCGAGCCCGAGCGGAAAGCGCGCGGCGTTTTCGCGCGCCCAGCCCCAGAATTCGGGCGGCGCGCCCGCCGCCCACAACCGCAGCGCGCCGTCGATCCCAGGTCCGCGCAGCGCGGCGCCGAAGCCCTCGATCGGGTCCGGCGACAGCGCGTCGAGCTCGATCACCAGGGTGGCGGCGCGGTCGGGGTACTCCGCCTCGCCGACCGGCAGGGCGGCCAGATCGCGCGGCTCCAAGTCGGCCCAGCGACCGATCGCGAACGCGGCCCGGCGCGGATCCGAGACCGGGGCGGCCCCGGTTTCGAACCGCAGGAACCGTTCGATCGGCGTCGTGCGCAGCGGCGCCGTCAGCCAGAGCCGTGCGTCGACGTCCGACAGGGTCAGCGCGATTTGCGCGGCGGCGGGCGACAGCGGCGTCGGCGGGGCCGGGGGCTCGGGCAGCGCTTGCGGCCGACCCGGCCGGGCGATCGCCTCGAGGATGGCGCGAAAGGCGCGGGCGGACGCGATCGCCCCCCGCCGGCCCGCCTCGGCGCTCGACGCGTCGTTGTCGCCCTCGGCGCCCGGTCCGGCGTCGTCGCGCGGCGATTTCTCGGGGCCCTGTTCCGGGGCGTCGTCGTCGGGGCCGCTCACGGGTCGTCTCCTCGGGCGACGGTGAAGAACTCGACGCGGGTCGGCGCGGTCTCGCCCGCCGCTTCCCGCGCTTTTCGGGACCGCTCTTCGGCCAGAGGCTCGAGGATCGCGGTTGAGACCGCGTCGGCGGCGTCGGTCTGCATCAGCGCGTCGCACAAAGCCGCGATGCGCGCCTTCTGGGGCTGGCGGCCGAGCACGTAGGCGTGGCCTTCCACGCCGTCGGCCAGCCGGACGCTGCACCGCGTGGCCGACGCTTCGCCTAGATTAAAGGGCGCCCCGTCGCCGCCGATGCGGCCCCGGGTCATGATCAGGCCGGCTTCGGGGCCGCGCAGCGTCCGGTGGCGCGGCGAAAAGCCGGAAGCCCGCCAGAGCGTGGCGAGGCTGTCGGGGTCGGCGAGCGCAAGGGCGCTCATCCACGCGGCCCGCCTGGCGCGACCCTCGGCGGACGCCTGTCCAGCGTTTTCAGACGTTTCGCGAGAGTTGTTGCGTTGTTGGCCTTTTTTAGACATCTAAGCCCCGGTAATTTGTCGAGCACCTCTCGCCGGCGGCCCCGTCTAGCGGTCTGAAATACACCGCGTCGCGGCCCGCCTGCCGCGGGCTTTTTGTCTAGACATTGCGTACGCGATTCGCGCGCGACGCGCAAGCCAAGACGGGGTGGGAGGCGAAACGGCGTGCGTCGCGACGCGGCGGCGCGAGGGAAAGGGCCAACCGCCAGACGCGCGACGCGGCGGCGTAAGAACAGTGCGAGGGAGGCGCGACGGAGATGGGGCGCATGCCAGTTTGGAAAACAATTTACGAGACGCTCCGGTCTGAAATCGTGGACGGCACCTTCAACGCCGGCGACAAGCTGCCCACCGAGAAAGAATACTCCGAGCGCTTCGACGTGAACCGCCATACCGTGCGGCGCGCCTTGGCCGAGCTCAGCCAAGCCGGAATCATCTCGGTCCGGCGCGGCAGCGGCGCCTATGTCTCAGAGGGCGTGCTCGAGTACAAGATCGGTCTGCGAACTCGGTTCAGCCAAAACGTGCTCGATCTGGGACGCACCCCGTCTCAGCAGTTGCTGCGCAACGAAGTCGTGCCCGCCGACGACCGGATCGCGGAGTATCTCGGCGTCAAGCCCGGCAAAGACGTGTTGATGATCGAAACCCTGGGCGAAGTCGACGCCACGCCCGTGCTGACCAGCGAGCAATACTTTCCGGCCGAGCGCTTTCCTGAACTCGCCGAGATTTTCGAGACCACCCGGTCGGTGACGGCGGCCCTGACCCGCTACGGCGTGATCGATTACGTCCGCGCCTGGACGCGCATCGCGGCGGTGGCGCCGTCGCGCACCATCGCCAAGAAGCTGCGCCAGCCGGACAACGCGCCGGTGTTGCGGGCCGAAGCCCTCAATCGCGACATGGCGGGCCAGCCGATCGAATACGGCGTGACCTTCTTCGCCGGCCAGCGCGCGGCGCTGATGGTCGAGAACCCCGTGGCGCAACGCGCGCCCACCCTGAACTGACCGCGCGCGGCGTCCGCCCGAGCCCGGATGGGTCGCTTGACTTCCTCAGGGCCTCGTGAGATCCGCGCTCGACCAACCCCCTGAATTTCCACGGGCTGGCGAAGGCGACGGCGCGCGCGACACCTGCGCGCGGGGCGCGCCCGGCGGGGCGCGCGTTGAACCGGCGCGACCGCTCAGCCCGCAAGCTCGGAGGCTCCCCCGGACATGTTCGAGAAAATCCTGATCGCCAACCGGGGCGAGATCGCCTGCCGCGTG
>CAZBIG010000297.1:0-4317 GCA_964491865.1 uncultured Neomegalonema sp.
CGGGCGCCGCCCGAGACGGGGCCCGCGCCGCCCTGGCGCAAGACGACGCCGCCCGGGCCGCGCGCGACGCGGCGTCAGCCGCGCTCGACGCGCGCCAGGCCGAGGCCAAACCCTGGCTTCAGCTCGACGCGCTGATCGGCTCGGCCGACGGCTCGAAATTCCGCCGGGCGGCCCAGGAGCTCACGCTCGCCCGTCTGATCGCCCTCGCCAACGCGCGCTTGGAAGAGCTGCGTCCGCGCTATCGGCTGGCCCCGGCGGCCGAGGGGGCGCTCGGGCTCCAGGTGATCGATCGCGATCTCGGCGACGAGATCCGGGGCGCGCAGAACCTCTCCGGCGGCGAGCGCTTTCTGGTGAGCCTCGCCCTGGCGCTCGGGCTGGCCGCGCTGTCCTCGGAGGGCGGGGTCCGGGTCGACACGCTGTTCATCGACGAGGGCTTCGGCGCGCTTGATCCCGAAAGCCTGGGCGACGCCGTCGGCGCGCTCGACGCGCTGCGCGCCAGCGGGCGGCGGATCGGCGTGATCAGCCACGCCGCCGAGCTGGCCGAACGGATCGCCGTCAAGATCGCCGTCGAGCCTTTGGGCGGGGGGCGCAGCCGGGTGCGCACCCGGATCGACTGACCGGACCGCGCCGGCGTTCCGCGCGCCGGACCGGAAGAGCCCGAGACGCCGCGGCCGCGTCAGCTCATTTGCTGAGGCGCGACGCCCTGCGCCACCATTTGCGAGGTGCGTTCGCGCGCCTGGACAAAGGCGTCCCGCATCAGTTGCGACCAGACCAAGCTGAGCGCGTGGAACTCGGAGTCGTCCGGTTCGATCCGGCGCAGCTCTTCGAACTCGAAGCGGCCCGCCCGAATGACCGCCAGGTCGAGCGGCATGCCCACCGTCAGGTTAGAGCGCAACGTGCTGTCCATGGACAGCAGCGCCGCGGTTTTGGCGTCGGCGATATCGATATCCGGGGTGATCACGCGATCGAGGATCGGCTTGCCGTATTTATGCTCGCCGATCTGAAAGAAGGGCGTGTCGTCGGTCGCCTCGATGAAGTTCCCCGCCGAATAGACGAGGTAGAGACGCGGCTGGCCGCCGCGGCGTTGGCCCGCCACGACGATGGTCGCGCCGCCGGATTCGTTCGCGGCCTGCAATCCTTGCGCGTAGCGGTCTTGCACGTCTCGCATCGCGTCGCCGATCAACTGGGTCACTTGAAACAGCGTCGGGGCGTTCAGGATGTGGGGCTGGTTCGGATCGTTCGCGTCGATCCGCTCCTGCAGCAGCGAGATCACCGCCTGGGTGATGGCGAGGTTGCCGGCGGTCATCAACGCGATCGCGCGCTCGCCCGGCGTCGACCAGGTGAACAGCTTGCGAAAGCGCGAGATATTGTCGACGCCCGCGTTGGTGCGGGTGTCCGCGAGCATCACCAAACCCGTCTTAAGCCGCAACGCGATGCAATAGGTCATCTCATCCATCCGGGCCGCTCTACCTCCTCGCCCGGATCGCCAAGTCGCAGACGGCTTGGCGACCCTGCGGCGCAACGCCGCAAATCCACTCTAGCTACGCCGCGGACGACGATCCAGATCTCGGGCGAGAGAGTTTCCTAACGCAACATATTGCGAGTGTGAGTCGCAACGGGTCCGGAGGCAAGCGCGCCGGGGCGCCGCGAGGCGAAATTTCTCGCGGTGCGGCGGCGGCTCCCGCGGCGGGCGTCAGGCGGGCGTCGACCCGTTGGCGAAGGCGGAAACCGGCTCGACGGGCTGGCGCGCGCCCTGCGACTGGCTCTGAGACCCCTGCGCCGCCGCGCCGTTGCGCGCCTTGCGTCCGCCCCGGCGAGCCGCGCCCGGCGCCTCGTCGCGCACCAGAATGTCGGTCAGGTCTTCTTGGTCGTCGGCCTGAGCGACCGCCCGCTCGCGATCGACGGCGGGGCGCGGCGCGAAGTGGAAGCTGTCGGCGATCGCGACCGACAGCGCGTTGTTGCGTCGGATCACCTCGGACAGGGTCGCGCTCAGGCGGCCGTCGAACACGGTCTCCGGCGCGATCTCGTCGATCAGCGCGCCCAAGGCGTCGGCCTTATCCAGACATGCGGGCCGCGCCCCATAGGCGACGCCGAGCCGGCCGAGGCTCTCGCTGATCCGCTCGGCGCAGTACAGCAGCGCGCGCGGGCACTGGCGGTTGCGCGTCAAAAAGCCGACGATGGTCGTGGGCGCGTAGGACGCGCGGTAAACCAAATGATACGCGCGCAAGACCCCCGCAGCCCGCAGCAGCGCGATCCATTCATAAGGATCGGACACAGCCTCCTCGGGCGAGCCCCCGTCGCGCCGCGCCGCCATATAGGTTTTCACGTCCAACAGCCGGGCGGTGTTGTCCATGCGCTCGACCGCGAAGCCGAGCTTCAGAAAGTCGTAGCCGTCATTGCGCAGAACCGAGGCCTCGGCGGCCCCGCGGAACTGCGCCGAGCGCTCTTTCACCCAGTCGAGGAGCGGGCTCATCGAGCCGTTTTCCAGACGGGACGGGTCGAGCGTGCGCATCTCGACCCAGGCGTCGTTCACCGCGCGCCACATTTCGACGGTGAGCGCGCCGCGGGCCGAGCGCGCGTTGGCGCGGGCCCGGTCGAAGCAGGCGGCGACGCTGGACGGGTTCTCGCGCTCGAGCATCAGGTAGCGGATCACCGTCCAATGCTCGGGCGACGGGTGGCGCTCGAAAAAGATGTTGGCGATGCCGGCGGCCGACAGCACCGCCGGCCATTCATTGCGGAAGCGCGACTTCGGGCACGGCGTGGCGGCCATGCGGCGCCCCATGTCGATCAAACGCGCGGTGTGTTCGGCGCGCTCCATATAGCGGGCCATCCAAAACAGGCTGTCGGCGGTGCGGCTCAGCATGACCAACCCCAAAGCCGCGCGCGACGCCGGCTGTTTCGCGCCCTAACGGCGCTGCGCACTCGATCGACGCTCTCTTCCCGCAACTGAAACGCTCCCATTTTTTCCGCCGCGGCGCAACCGAACGTCGAAGCCCGGGGATCCGGCGCCGCTCACTATTCCGCCAACACCCAGGTGTCCTTGACCCCGCCGCCCTGGCTCGAATTGACCACCAGCGAGCCCTCGCGCAGCGCGACCCGCGTCAGCCCGCCCGGGATCAGCCGCACCCCGTCGCGACCGCACAGCGCGAACGGGCGCAGGTCGACATGCCGAGGGACGATCTGGTCGCCCGCCATCGTCGGGCAGGTCGACAAGGCCAGCGTCGGTTGCGCGATGTACCCGTCGGGCTTCGCCCGCAGCTTTTCGGCGAACGCGGCGCGCTCCTCGGCGGTCGCCTTCGGGCCTATCAGCATGCCGTAGCCGCCCGAGCCGTGCACCTCCTTCACCACCATCTCGTCGAGACGGTCGAGCACGTAAGCGAGCGCGTCGGGTTCGACGCAGCGCCAAGTGGGCACGTTCGGCAGGATCGGCTGTTCGCCGAGATAGAAACGCACCATTTCGGGCACGTAGGTGTAGATCGCCTTGTCGTCCGCCACGCCGGCGCCCGGCGCGCTCACCAGCGTGACGCCGCCCGCCAGATAAGCCCGCATCAGGCCGGGAACGCCGAGCACGCTGTCCGGTCGAAAGAATTCGGGATCGATGAAATCGTCGTCGATCCGGCGATAGATCACGTCGACTTTCTCGGGTCCGCGTGTCGTCCGCATGAACACGCGCTCGTCTTCGACATACAGATCCGAGCCCTCGACCAGATCGACGCCCATTTCATCGGCCAGAAAGCTGTGCTCGTAAAACGCGCTGTTGAGCGTGCCGGGCGTCAGGATCACGATGGTCGGGTTCGGCCCGGCAGCCTCGGGCGCGACGCTGGCCAAGGTTTCCCGCAGCGCCAGCGGGTACCCGTCGACGGGGCGGATCCGGTTCCGCTCGAACAGATCCGGAAACAGCCGCATCATGATTTCGCGGTTCTCGAGCATATACGACACGCCCGAGGGCGTGCGGCAATTATCCTCGAGCACATAGAACGTGTCGGGCCCGGTTCGCACCAAGTCGGTGCCGATGATGTGGCTGTGCACCCCGCCCGGCGGCGTCACGCCGACCAGGCGCGGCTCGAACGCCGCGTTGCGCTTGACCAACGGTTCGGGCACCAGCCCCGCCTTCAGGATCTCGCCGGGACCGTAGACGTCGGCCAAAAAGGCGTTGAGCGCGCGCGAGCGCTGCGCCACGCCGCGCTCGACCAGGCGCCATTCCTGGTCCGAGAACGCGCGCGGGATCAGGTCGAAGGGGATCAGTCGTTCGGGATCGCCGCCCTCGCCATAGACGGCGAAGGTGACCCCGCCGCGCCGAAACAAGGTCTCGGCGTC
>CAZBIG010000298.1:0-4297 GCA_964491865.1 uncultured Neomegalonema sp.
GCCGCGCGGTTCACTCGGGATGGCTGGCGCGACCCGGTTCGCGCCCGCCTTTTTTCGTCGACGCCCATAATCTAACGCGTGGAGGACGCTCGCGAGTGCGCGCGCGACGCGGAGGCCAGGCGGCGTCGCGCGCACCGCCGGCCTTGGCCGGGTGTGATCTCGTTCATAACCCGATCCGGCGCGACACGGTAAATGCTGTGCTCGACCTTAGGGGGGTTGGGCGCGGACATCCCGTCCGCTCGAATTCCTGAAACCAGGCAATTTGGGAGAGCGGACTTATGGCGACGCGTAAGGGCACATCGGGCGACGACCGCCTTGAGGGCACGACCAACAGCGACACGCTGTGGGGATATGAGGGCGACGACACGTTGCTGACCGTGGGCGGGCCGATCGGCCAGCCTCTGCGTAAGGACGTCGCCTATGGCGGCGCGGGCGACGACTATGTGCGCGGCGGCTACGGAAGCGCCGACCTCTACGGCGGCGACGGTCACGACACGGTCGTCGGCCAGGTCGGCGGCGAGTTCGTGATCGACGGGGGCGCGGGCGACGACAAACTGTACGGCTCAAGCCTCGACACCCTGTACGGCGGAGACGGCGACGACGTCATCGAGCAAGGGGCCGCGGGCAGCGCTACGCAGACCGCCTATGGCGGCGCGGGCGACGACGCGTTCGTCCTGGGCGACAGCAACGACACCGCCTATGGCGGCCTCGGCGACGACACGCTGAAGGGCGAGCGCGACGCCGACAGGCTCTGGGGCGACGAAGGGCGCGACCTGCTCATCGGCGGGCATGGCGGCGACCGGCTCTACGGCGGCGACGACGCGGACACGCTCAGCGGAGACGGCGGGGCCGACTATCTCCTCGGCGACAGCGGAAGCGATTCGCTCGATGGCGGCGAGAGCGGCGACCAACTCTACGGGGGCGACGGCGCGGACACGCTTTTGGGCGGCGGCGGCAACGACGTCCTGACGGGCGATGCGGGCGACGACGTCCTGATCGGCGGCGACGGGAGCGACCGGGCCGAGTTCACCGACGCGATCGACGCGGTGGCGGTCGGCTATGACGCGGACGCGGACGCCTTCACCATCACAGGCCCGGACGGGATCGACACGGCGACCGAGATCGAGAGCTTCAGGTTCGGCGCTCAGACCTTTAGCGCCGACGAGCTGCGCATGGTCGTGTTCCACACCTTCAAGGGCACCGACGGCGACGACGCGCTGACTGCCGGCGCGGGCGACGACACCCTCTACGGTCGGGACGGCGCGGACACGCTCTCCGGACTGGACGACGACGACGTCATCCTGGGCGAGGGGGGCGACGACTCGCTCGACGGCGGCGCGGGCGCCGATCTGCTCGACGGCGGCGACGGCGTCGACACGGCGAGCTTCGCCCAGTCGGGCGCGGCGGTCGTCGTCGATCTGGCGGCCGGCTCGGCCACAGGTCAGGGCGAGGATACCCTCGCGAACATCGAGAACGTGACCGGCTCGGCCTTCGGCGACACCCTCGCCGGCGATGTCGGCGCGAACCGTCTCGACGGCGGCGACGGCGAAGACGCGCTCTTCGGGGGCGCGGGCGACGACACCCTGACGAGCGGCGACGGGGCGGACGCGTTGGACGGGGGCGACGGCGCCGACCTGCTCGAGGGACGTAGGGGCTACGACGCCCTGTCGGGCGGCGCCGGCGACGACAGCCTTTTCGGCGACGCGGGCGAAGACACGCTCGACGGCGGCGCGGGGGCCGATCTGTTCGACGGCGGCGGCGGGGTCGACACGGCGAGCTTCGCCCAGTCGGGCGCGGCGGTCGCCGTCGACCTGACGATCGGCGCGGCCACGGGCCAGGGCGCGGACACGCTCGCGAATATTGAGAACGTGATCGGCTCGGCCTTCGGCGACACTCTCGCCGGCGGGGCCGGCGCGAACCGCCTCGAGGGCGGCGCGGGCGACGATCTGTTCTTGACGGTCGAGGCCACGGACACGGTCGCGGGCGGCGACGGCTTCGACACGGTCTCGTTCGCCGGCGCCTCGGCCGGCGCCGCGGCGGCGCTCGAGGGCGGCGGGTTCTCGGGCGTGGAAGCGCTGGCCGGCTCGGATCACGCGGACACCCTGACCGGCGACGCGGACGCGAACCGGCTCGACGGCGGCCTGGCCGCCGATCAGCTCTTTGGCGGCGCGGGCGACGACACGCTGGCGGGCGGCGTCGGCGCCGATCTGCTCGACGGCGGAGAACAGGCGGACCAGCTGTTCGGCGACGCCGACGACGACACCCTGCGCGGTCAAAACGGCGACGACGTCCTCGACGGCGGCGCCGGCGACGACGCGCTCTTCGGCGGCGACGACGACGACCAGCTGCGCGGCGGCGCGGGCCGGGACCAACTCGACGGCGGCCGGAACTCCGACGCGCTCTATGGCGAGGCCGACGACGACCAGCTCGACGGCGGCGAGGGCTATGACAGCCTGTACGGCGGCGACGGGGCGGACCAGCTGGTCGGCGGCGACGGAGAGGACGCGCTCTTTGGCGGCGCGGGCCAGGACGCGCTCGACGGCGGCGTGGACGCCGACGCGCTCTACGGCGACGACGGCGACGACCATCTCGACGGCGGCGACGGCTATGACAGCCTGTACGGCGGCGACGGGGCGGACAAGCTGATCGGCGCCGACGGCGAAGACGCGCTCTTCGGCGGCGCGGGCGACGACACCCTGAAGAGCGGTAAAAGGTCGGATGCGCTGGACGGCGGCGACGGGGCCGACCGTCTCAAGGGCGGCGACGGGCGCGACCTGCTGTCGGGCGGCGCCGGCGACGACAGCCTCTTCGGCGACGCGGACGACGACACGCTCGACGGCGGCGCAGGGGCCGATCTGTTCGACGGCGGCGACGGGGTCGACACGGCGAGCTTCGCCCAGTCGGGCGCGGCGGTCGCCGTCGACCTGACGATCGGCGCGGCCACGGGCCAGGGCGCGGACACGCTCGCGAATATTGAGAACGTGATCGGCTCGGCCTTCGGCGACACTCTCGCCGGCGGGGCCGGCGCGAACCGCCTCGAGGGCGGCGCGGGCGACGATCTGTTCTTGACGGTCGAGGCCACGGACACGGTCGCGGGCGGCGACGGCTTCGACACGGTCTCGTTCGCCGGCGCCTCGGCCGGCGCCGCGGCGGCGCTCGAGGGCGGCGGGTTCTCGGGCGTGGAAGCGCTGGCCGGCTCGGATCACGCGGACACCCTGACCGGCGACGCGGACGCGAACCGGCTCGACGGCGGCCTGGCCGCCGATCAGCTCTTTGGCGGCGCGGGCGACGACATGCTGACGGGCGGCGACGACGCCGGCGACGACACGCTCGACGGCGGCGACGGCGACGACAGCCTGATCGGCGGGTTCGGCCGCGACCTGCTGAACGGCGGTTGGGGCGACGACGAGATGAACGGCGGCGCCGACGGCGACACGCTCGACGCGGCCTGGGGCGACGACACGCTGTTCGGCGAAGACGGCGACGACCGTCTCGAGGGGCATAAGGGCCTGGATTTGTTGTACGGCGGCGACGGCGCCGACACGCTTCTCGGCGGTTACGGCGACGACAACCTGAACGGCAACAAACATAACGACCGGATCGACGGGCAGCAGGGCAGCGACCAACTGCGCGGCGCCGCCGGACGCGACACGTTCGTGTTCGGCGCGCATGACGCGGGCGACGCGGACGTGATCCTCGATTTCGAGCAGGGCAAGGACGTGATCGCGCTGCAGGGCGCGACCGCGGCGCCGACGATCGCTTTTGACGGGACGGACAGCAGCTTCGCCTTCGGCGAGATGACCGTCACCGTCTTGGGCGTCGAACTCGACGCCAACGATTTCGAGTTCGAGTAAGCCGCCAAAACGCGCCGATCCGGGAGGCTCGGCCGGGCGTCCCGTTCCCGGGGGCATCCGGGTCGGCGCCGGCCGAGCGCCCGGGCCGCGGCGACAGGCGGCGCGGGCGCGACGCCTCTCTGACGCCGGGATCCGGTCAAGGCCGGTTCCCGTCCGCCGCTCTGAACGGGCCCGCGCCCACAGCGGCCCCAAGCCGCCAAACGCCGCCACACGCCGCCTCATGCGGCGCCAAATCTCGGTCCGGACGGACCGAGGCCTTTCGGCGCGCGCGTCCGCGCACGCTCGCGGCTCACCCCAAGCGCAGGCGCTCTCGTGGGACGCCCGTCTTGTGAGGGGGCGATCTGCGTTTTGAGGAGACTAGCCGCGTTCCGAAGAGGAAACCTGTCGGATGGCACGCCCTACGGGACTCGAACCCGTGTTTCCGCCGTGAAAGGGCGGCGTCC
>CAZBIG010000299.1:0-4268 GCA_964491865.1 uncultured Neomegalonema sp.
CCGGCGGGGCGGCGAGGTCGACCCTGGGGCCCGAGGCCGACAGCGGTCTCGGCCTGATGCGCGATCCGGACTTCATGGCGTTGAAGAACGCCGACGGGCGCTTCGTCGAGACCTCGCCGGAGACCGACGCCTTCATCGACGATCCCGCGCCGTTGCAGATCGTCAAAGCCAACCGGCGCTCGACGGTCCAGCGCGGCGCGCATATGGACATGATCTCGGTGAAGCGCTTCGACGCGACCGGACGGGTCGCCGGCGAGCGGCGGATCCTGGGCCTGTTCACCGCGGTCGCCTATGCGCGCAGCCCGAGCGACATCCCCTATCTGCGCGGCAAGGTCGCTCGGCTGATCGCGCGGGCCGGCTACGCGCCCGGCGGGCACAACGCCAGCGCGCTGGAAAACGTGCTCGCCACATTCCCGCGCGACGAGCTGTTTCAGGCCTCGGAGGACGCGCTGTTCCCGATCGCGTTGGGCGTGCAGCTGCTCGAGCAAAAGCCGCGCACTCGCCTGTTCCTGCGCTACGACCGCTACGAACGCTTCGTCTCGGCGCTGCTCTACACCACCCGCGAGCGCTTCAACTCGACGCTGCGCGCGCAGGTCGGGGCGATGCTGGCCGAAGCGTTCGACGGCAGGCTGTCGAGCTTTTACCCGAGCTTCGGCGACGGGCCGCTGGCGCGGGTGCAATTCATCATCGTCACGCGGCCGGGCGCGACGCCCCGGGTGGACGCGGCCGCGCTCGAAGCGCGGGCGGCGGCGCTGGCGCGCGGTTGGAACGACACGCTGAAGGACGCGCTGATCGACCGCCACGGAGAGGCCGCGGGCCTGGCGACCCTGCGGGGCTACGCCGGCGCCTTCGACGCGGCCTATCAGGCGCATTTCAGCGCCGAGACGGCGGTGGCGGACATCGATTTGCTCGAGCGCGCGGCCGATCCCGAAGGCCCTCGGCTGGCGCTCAAATATTATCGCCGGGTCGACGACGCCGATTGGGCGCTGCGCTTGAAGCTGTTCAACGGCGGCGCGGGCATCGCGCTCAGCGACTGTCTGCCCGCGCTCGAGAATCTCGGTCTTCGGGTGCTCGAAGAGCGGCCGTTCGAGGTGCGGCGCGGCGGCCGGGCGGACCGGGTCTGGATCCACGACTTTTTGGCCGAGCAACGCGGCCGGCGTCCGATCGACCTGGCGGCGGCGCGCGGGCGGCTCGAAACCGCGTTCGAGGCGGTCTGGTCGGGCGCGGTCGAGAACGACGGGTACAACCGTCTGGTCACCGCCGCCGATCTGTCGATCGCCGAGGTCGCGACGCTGCGCGCCTATGCGCGGTTCCTGCGCCAGACCGGGCTGGGCCTGTCGGGCGCCTATCTGCAAGAGACGCTCGAGAAGCATCCGGACATCACCCAAGGGCTGGTGCGGCTGTTCGCGGCGCGCTTCGACCCGGCCCTCCCCGGCGGCGCGGCGCGCGACGCGGCCGAGGCGGCGGCCGCCGCCGACATCGAGGCCCGGCTGGAACAGGTGGCCAGCCTCGACGAAGACCGGATCTTGCGGCGCTTTCAGAACGCGATCGCCGCGACGCTGCGCACCAACGCCTATCAGCGCGGGCGGGACGGCGCGCCGCGGCCCGCCCTCGCCTTTAAACTCGACAGCCAGGCGCTCGACGATCTGCCGCCCCCGCGGCCCTATCGCGAGATCTGGGTCTACAGCCCCGAGGTCGAGGGCGCGCATCTGCGCTTCGGCCCGGTGGCCCGCGGCGGATTGCGTTGGTCGGACCGGCGCGAAGATTTCCGCACCGAGGTTTTGGGCCTGGTCAAAGCGCAGCAGGTCAAGAACGCGGTGATTGTGCCGGTCGGGTCGAAGGGCGGCTTCTTTCCGAAGCGCCTGCCCGCCGACGGCGGCCGCGAGGCGGTTTTCGAGGCGGGGCGGGCGGCGTATCAGGTTTTTATCGGCGCGCTTCTCGACGTCACCGACAATCTGGACGGCGACCAGGTGACCCCGCCCGCCGACGTGGTGCGCCATGACGCCGACGACCCGTATCTGGTGGTGGCGGCGGATAAAGGCACCGCGACCTTCTCGGACACCGCCAACGCCATCGCCGAGGCGCGCGGCTTTTGGCTCGGCGACGCGTTCGCCTCGGGCGGCAGCCAGGGCTACGACCACAAGGCGATGGGCATCACCGCTCGCGGCGCGTGGGAGGCCGTGAAGCGCCATTTCCGCGAACTGGGAACCGACATCCAGGCCGAGCCCTTCACGGTGATCGGCGTCGGCGACATGTCCGGCGACGTGTTCGGCAACGGGATGCTGCTGTCCAAGCAGATCCGGCTGCTCGCGGCCTTTGACCATCGCGACGTGTTCATCGACCCGACCCCCGACCCGGCCCGCTCGTGGGACGAGCGCAAGCGCCTGTTCGAGACCCCGCGCTCGACCTGGCGCGATTACGACCAAAGCCTGATCTCGCCCGGCGGCGGGGTGTTCCCGCGCAGCGCCAAGCGCCTGACCTTGCCGCCCGAGATCCGCGCGCTGACCGGGCTCGAGCGCGACCAGACGCCCGCCGCCGCGCTGCTCGCCGCCCTGCTGCGGGCGCCGGCCGACCTGCTCTGGTTCGGCGGCATCGGCACCTACGTCAAAGCGGCCGACGAAAGCCACGCCGAGGTCGGCGACCGGCAGAACGACGCCATTCGCGCCGACGCCGAAGCGCTGCGCGTCCGGGTGATCGGCGAGGGCGCCAATCTCGGCATCACCCAGCGGGGCCGCATCGCATTTTGCCAGCGCGGCGGACGCTGCAACACCGACGCCGTCGACAACTCGGCGGGCGTCGACTGCTCGGACCATGAGGTCAACATCAAGATCGCGCTCGGCCAAGCGGTCGGAGACGGCGACATGACGCTGAAGCAGCGCAACCAGCTGCTCGAAACAATGACCGACGAGGTCGCGGCCCTGGTGCTGCGAACCAACTATCGCCAGACGCTGGCCCTGACGCTCGAAGAGGCTCGGGCGGCCGAGCGGCTCGACGACCATTGCCGCGTGATGGAAGCGCTCGAAGCCGAGGGGCGGCTCAGCCGGGCGCTCGAGGAGCTGCCGGACGACGCGACGCTCGCCGAGCGGCGCGCGGCCGGTCGGGGCCTCGCCCGACCCGAGATCGCGGTGCTGCTCGCCTACGCCAAGAACGCCTTGTTCGACGCGCTGGTCGCGTCGGACGCGCCCGACGATCCGGCGGCGTTCGCGCTGCTGCGCGGCTATATGCCGGGCCCGATCGCCGAGGGCCACCGCGCCGCGCTCGAACGCCATCGCCTGCGCCGCGAGATCATCGCCACGGCGCTGGCCAACGCGCTGGTCGACCAAGGCGGGCTCGACCTGCCGCGCCGTTGCCGCGACGCGGCCGGCGCGGCGGAGGGGGACGTCGCGCGCGCGTTTCTGGCGGCGCGCGCGGCGTTTGGGACCGAGGCGTTGAGCGACCGGATCAACGCGCTCGACACCGCGGCCCCGGCCGAGCTGCAGACGCGGATGCATCTGGCCATCCGGGCCGCGCTGCGCGCCCAAACGGCGCGGCTGCTCGAAGCGGGGGCGGGCGGACGTCCGATCGACGCGACGCTGTCCGAGATCGCCGAGCCGATCGCCGCGGTCCGCCGCGCGGTCGAAGCCGGGACGATCGGCCTCGACCCCGCGCAGCTTGAAGCGCGGGCCGACGCCTTTGGGCCCGAAGCCCCGTCGGACCTGCGCCGGTCGGTGGCGGCGCTGCCCTGGCTCGAGGGGGCCGTCGACATCGCCGAGGCCGCGGCGGCGTCCGGCCGTCCGGCCGAACAGGCGGCCGCGGTCTGGTTCGCGCTCAGCGCCGAGCTCGGTCTCGACTGGCTGCGCGCCTCGGCCGAGGTCGCCCCGCTCGACGACCGTTGGGACCGGCTGGCCGCGACGCGGCTGCTGGCGGATTTGCGGCGCCGCCAGCGCGGCATGGTCGAAGCGGCGCTGGCGATGGAGGCGGCCGACCCGGCCGCGGCGGCGGCGGCTTGGCTGGCGCGCGAGGAGGCCCGGCTCGGGCCGTTCCGGGCGCTGCTCGGCGAGATCCGCCGGTCGGGCGCGGTCAGCGTGGCGCGGCTCTCCGTGCTCCACGACGCCCTGGCCCATTCGTAGACGCCCTGGCCCATTCTTACTTGGGCCGCTCTTACCTGGCCCATTCTTACCTGACCCATTCTTCAAGGACCGCCGCGCCGGCCGCCGCCCCACAGCGCGCGCCGAAAGCCTGCGCCAAAAGCCGGCGCCAAAAGCCGGCGCCAAAACCCGGAGCCAAAA
>CAZBIG010000300.1:0-4235 GCA_964491865.1 uncultured Neomegalonema sp.
CGCCTCGCGTCCCGCCGCGGCCGTGCTGCGCGAGGCGGAGAAGCTGGTCGAAAGCGGCGTGCGCGAGATCCTGGTCATCAGCCAGGACACCTCCGCCTATGGCCGGGACCTGAAGCACGACGAAAGCCGCTGGCGCGATCAACCGACGCGCGCCCACATCCAAGAGCTCGCCGAGGGGCTGGCGCGTCTGAACGCCGAGACCGGGGTCTGGGTCCGGTTGCACTACGTCTACCCCTACCCCCATGTGGACCAGGTCATCCCGCTGATGGCCGAGGCCCGCGAGGGCGGCCGGATCCTCCCCTATCTCGACATCCCTTTTCAGCACGCGTCGCCCGACGTGCTGCGCGCCATGCGCCGCCCCGCGAACCAAGAGAAGACGCTCGATCGCATCGCCGCCTGGCGCGCCGACGTCCCCGATCTCGCCCTGCGCTCGACCTTTATCGTCGGCTTTCCGGGCGAGACCGAGCGCGACGTCGAAATTCTGCTCGACTGGCTGGCGGAGGCCCAGCTCGACCGGGTCGGCTGCTTTCAATACGAGGACGTGGCCGGAGCCGCGGCCAACGATTTGCCGGGCCATGTGGCCCCCGAAGCGAAGCAAGAGCGCTGGGACCGCTTCATGGCCAAAGCCCGCGAGATCTCCGAGGCCAAGCTCCAGGCGAAAGTCGGCCGCACCCTCGCCGCGATCGTGGACGAGGTGGACGAGGACGGCGCGACGGCGCGCTCGATGGCGGACGCGCCCGACATCGACGGTTCTGTGTTCATCGACACAGGCTTCGAGACATTGGCGCCGGGCGACATCGTCGCGGTCGAGATCGACGAAGCGTCGGAGTACGATTTGTGGGGACGCGTCGCGACCGGTTGAGCCGTCGCCGGGGCGCGCCGGCGCGCGCGGGTGCGGCGCGGATCTGGGGAAACGGCGCGCGGGCGCCGGCGGGAGGGATTGGCCATGGCCGCAAGCGATGACGGGGCGAGCGCGGACCCGACGGGCTCGGCGCCTCCGCAAACCTTTCTGGAGCGCTGGGCCGCCCGCGCCCGTCGGGCGCGAGAACGCACGCGCGACGTCATGGACGTTCTCGCCGAGCTGCGGGCCCCGTTCGTCGTCTCGCTGATCGGCTGCGTCGCGTTCGCGGTCCCGGGCCAGACCCGCGAGATCTATCGGCTGTTGGCCGAGGATTTCGACTTCGCGCGCGGCTTCACGGCCGAAAACCTGAGGTTCGCGCTGTTCTTCCTGCTGCTTTGGGTGACGTGCTACGCCCTTTGGTATGTCGGCCGCGCGCTGACGCTGTTCGATCTGAAGACGACCGACGTGATCGACAAGCCGGGGCTGATCGGCAAGACGGCGCGCTGGGCGCCGCGGGTGATCGGCGCCGCGCCCGCCTTCGCCGCCGCCGCGGGCCTCGCCGCGGCCGAAATGACCCGCGTGGGCGACGTGCGGACCGACGGTCTCTACGGCGCCGCGGCGATCGCCTTTCTGATCGGCGCGCTCCGCCTTTGGCTCAGCTACGCCCGCGTGAAGACCGACCGTCAGCTCCTGACGCGCGTGCACGACGCCTGGTTCTCGCTGCGCGCGCGGCTCGGCTTCGGCGCGCTGCTGCTGGCGATGGTCGGCTTTCTGATGACCAACCCGATCGAAGTCACCCAGACCCTGGGGACGCTGTCGATCTTCTGCCTCTTCATGATCGCGCTGGTCTACGGGGCGGCCCAACTGACTTATCTGAACGACCGCTACGGGATCCCGGCGCTCGCGTTGCTGGTCGGCATGGGGCTGACCTGGGGCGCGCTCGACTGGAACGACAATCATTACATCCGGACGCTCGAGCCCGCGCCGCTCGAAGCGGCGCCTGACGTGGTCGAATTGACGGTGGCGCGAGACAGCATCGACGCCGCCTTTGACGCGTGGCTCGACGCGCGGCCGAGCCGGGAGGCGTTCCAAGCCGCCGGCAAACGCTATCCGGTCTATATCGTCGCGGCCCAGGGCGGGGGGCTGTACGCCGCGCATCAGAGCGCGCTGTTCATGGCGCGCCTGCAGGACGCCTGCCCCCGGTTCAGCGAGCACGTGTTCGCGATCAGCGCCGTCTCGGGCGGCGCGATCGGCTCGACGATCTTCACCGCGCTCGCCGAAGAGCGCGCCGAAGCGGCGCCGCGCCCCTCCGCGACGGACCCGCTCGACTGCGCCGCGGCGGCGCCGGAAAACCAGTTCGAACCGCGGATGCGCGACGTCCTCGGCCGCGACTTCCTGAGCCCGACCCTGTCCGCCTTATTGTTCGGAGATTTCACGGCGCGCTTTTCGCCGAGGCCCTTGCCCGCGCTCGATCGCGCCCGGGCGCTCGAAGCGGCCTTTGAAATCGCCTGGACCGACGCGGCGACCCGGTCCGGCGACCCGCTGGACGGGCCCGGGCTCGAGCGCGGGCTGCTCGACTACTGGCGCCCGACCGGCGACGCGCCGTTGCTGCTGCTGAACACCACCGAGGCCGACACCGGACTGCCGCTGGTGCTCTCGCCGATCCGAGATCTCGGGCCCAATTTGCGCAGCTACGCCGACGTGGCCGCGCGCGACGCGGCCCTGCGCGTGCCCGACATGCGCTTGTCGACGGCGATGGTGCTGTCGGCGCGGTTTCCCTTCATCACCCCGCCCGGCTCGCTCGACGTGCTGTACGAGTTCCCCGACGGCCGCACCGAAGTGCGCAAAGCCCGCGTGGTCGACGGCAGCTACTTCGACAATTCCGGCATCTCGACCGCGACCGACGTGCTTAGAACCCTAAGAACGCGGCTGCGCGAACGCCAGCGCGCGGCCGCGGCCGCGGCGCGTCGGGGCGAGACCGTCGAGCGCGCCCAGCCGCTCGAAATCGATCTGCGTCTGATCCTGTTCGACTTCGCCAGCGTCGACACCGCGCCGCCCGAATACGGCTTCGCCGAGGCCCTCACCCCGTTGAAAGCCATCTTCAACGCCCGCGTCTCGCGCGCCGAGCAAGCGCAAGACCGGGCCCGTCAGGCGCTGTTTTCCGACTGCCGCTATCTGCTGGTGCCGGGCGATCCGGATTTCCGGCTCCAGAAACAAGATCTCTGCCTGCCGAGCGATCTGGCCGACAGTCGGGTCTGGAGCGTGTCGCTCGACGGCGACGCCTATAATTTCGAGCTCGGCTGGATCCTGTCGCGCGCGACCCTCGACCAGATCAGCCGCCAGCTCGGCCGACCGCAGGATTGCGTGATCGGCCAGCCGAGCCCGGCGGCCCCGCTCGCCGACGGCGTCGGCACCCTCGGCGAGGCGGCCAGCGACCGCGAGCGCCCCGACTCGATCGCGATCCACAACAGCTGCATCGGCCGCTTCATCCTGCGCCAAATCTCGGGCGACGGTCGCGCGGCGCGCAGCGCGCAGGCGGCGCGATGACGGCCCCGGCCGAGGGGCCGACGATCGTTCTCATCCCGGGCCATCTCTGCGACGCCCGTCTCTACGCGCCGCAGAGGCCTCTGCTCGACGCGCACGGCGCGGTGCGCGTGGCCGAAACCCGGCTCGACGAGTCGATCGAGGGCATGGCGGCGCGCCTCCTCGCCGAAGTTCCCGGCCGGTTCGCCGCGCTCGGCCTGTCGATGGGCGGCATGGTGGCGACGGCGCTGCTGGCGCGCGCGCCCGAACGGGTGCTCGGCGCGGCGCTTCTCGACACCGATCCCTTCCCCGCGCGGCCGGTCGAAACGGCGTGGCGCGCCGAGCAGGTCGCGCGCGTGCGAACCGAAGGGCTCGGCCCGTACATCGACGCCTTCACCAGCCGGTTTTTCGCGCACGCGCCCGAGCGCTCAGCCGCGCTCGTCGCCGAAACCCGCGCCATGATGCGGTCGACGCCCGTCGAGACGTTCGAGCGCCAGTCTCGCGCGCTGGACGGCCGCGGCGACACACGGGCCGCGGTGGCGGCCTATTCGGGGCCGCTGGCGGTGATTTGGGGGGGCGAGGACCGGGTGTGCCCGCCGCGGCTGCACGCGGAGATCGCGGCCGCGCCCACGGCGGCGGCGACCGAGATCCCCGATTGCGGCCATCTGGCGACCCTCGAAGCGCCCGAGGCCGTGAACCGCGCGCTCGAGCGCTGGCTGGCCCGGTTGCCGCCGAGCTGACGCGGCTTTGACGCCGCGTCGGCTCCAACGCGCGGCCGAGCGTTCCGAACAAAGCGTTCCGAACAAAACGGTCCAAGCCGAGCGGCCGACCCGCCGCGAGCGCGCCTTTCCGAGCGGCGCGGGTCGCGCCG
>CAZBIG010000301.1:0-4218 GCA_964491865.1 uncultured Neomegalonema sp.
CGCCCGGCGCGGCCGCGTCGCCGAATCTCCGCTCGACTGGTTGGCGCGGCGCAAGGGGCCGGACGGCCGCCCGTGGCTCGACCGCGTCGAAGTCGAGGCCGGCGAGCGCTTGCGCGCCGATTTCGAGGCCGCCTCGCTCGGGCCGCGTGTCGCTCAGGACTGGCGCCGGTTTTTGGCCGCGGTCGACGAAAGCGGTCGACATGCGCGTCCTGAAGACGACGGCCGCCCGGCGCGCGAGCGGGTGCGGCGCGCGCCGAGCGCGCTCGGGCCGGGCTTGGACGACACCGCGCTTCGGGTTTGCTGCTTTCTCGAGGGCCTTGAGCAAATCGAGCGGCGCGCCGGGTGGGCGGCCCGATCGGGGAAAGTCGTGCTGAAGATCGCGCTCGGCCGTCTGGCTCAGCATTACGGACTCGGCGTGGTCAACGAGCGCGACGGAAGAATAGAAGCGTGGCGCGCCCCGGCGGTCGACGCCGCAGGCGGCGACGAAACCGCCTGAAAAGCCGCGCTTTTTCGCCGAAATGATTGCAATACGCCCGACCGCGCGGTAGCCAAGGGGATGTTGCGGTGCAACATAACCCTGTAGGCGCAAGCGTTTAGGCCCGCGGCGGCGCCGAACGTCGGGGGCCGAGCCTGCGCCCGCGATCGACGCCTCGCGGCCCAGGCGCCTGCACCGGCGGGCGGGCGCGCCGCGCGGAAGTGCGCGTATGACGAGACCGGTTCGGCTGAAGAGACTTGTTCAGGGGAAGAAACCTGCCCGGCAGAAGAAACTTGTCCGGCAGAAGAAGCTTGCCCGGCGGAAGGGACTGGCCCGTAAAGGGGCTTGACCGCCGGGGGGCGGAGCGGGGCGGCGAAATCGGCGAGCATGTGCGGCGAGGATGGTCGGCGAGCGGGAAGCAGCGATCCACGGAGACGGCGATGACGATGACGAAAGACGGCGACGGAATGATGAGCGGCATGGCCATGCTGGGCCGCTGGTCCGCAGGCCCGTTCGGGTGGTGGCACGCGGCGAGCGCGGCGAAACCGGCCCAGTCGCCGATGGAGATGTGGATCAGCCTGTTCCCGGCCTCGCCGTATTTCGGCGTCAAATGGGTTTGGCAGGACGTGGCCGTCGACATGCAGTCGGCGATGTCCTCGATGACCGGCGGCCTCGCCGGGGCGATGAGCGCCGGATCGCTCGCCGCGCCTGAAAAAGCCGCGGGCCCGCGCCATCTCAGCGTCGACGTCGAGCGCGCCCGGCTGGCGCCGGCGGATCTCGAGAAAGTGCTGAAAGAGGGCGTCGGCCTCAGCGGATCGGCGAAAGCGGCCGCGCTCGAAGAGCAGGGCGACGAGCAAAACGAGACGGTCAGCATCGATCTCGTCCGCACCGCAGGGGCCGTCAGCGTCCGCGAAAGAACCGCGTCTCCGGCCGAGGTCGCCGCGGCCGAGGCTCGGGCCGCGGCCGAAAAAGCGGCGCTCGACAATGTGGGGGTCGGCGCGCTCAGCGATCTGTCGGCCCTGGGCGGCGTCGCCGCGGCGTTTTCAGCCGATTTGTCCGACAGCGGCGGGGGCCGCAAAACCGAACTGCGGGTCGTCGGCGGGTCCGAGACCGCGCCGCCGCAGCCCAAGAACCTGTTCAGCGCGCCGCCGGCCGAGGCCGACGATCTGAAGCTGATCCGCGGCGTCGGTCCGCGGCTCGAGAAGCTGCTGAACGAGGCCGGCGTCTATCAGTTCGCCCAAATCGCAGGTTTCACCGACAGCGATTTCGCATGGCTCGACACGCAGCTGTCGACCTTCAAGGGCCGCGCGCTGCGCGACAAGTGGCGCGAGCAGGCGGCCGAATTGCTGAACCGCTGACGCCGGCGCTCCGAGACCCGGCGCCCCGAGACCCGACCCCGAGACCCGGCGCCCCGAGACCCGGGCGCTTGGGGGGGACGGGGCCGCGGCTTCAGGGCGCGGCGTCGTAGATCGCCAGGAAATCCTCGGCGACCAGGCTCGCGCCGCCGACCAGCGCGCCGTCGACATCCGCCGCCGCCAGCAGTTCGGCGGCGTTCGCGGGTTTGACCGAGCCGCCGTAGAGCAGTCGAAAGCGCTCGGCCGCGGCGCCGAACCGGTCCGCCAGGGCCGAGCGCAGCGCGCCGTGCATATGCGCGGCGTCCTCAGGCGTGGCGGTTTCCCCGGTGCCGATCGCCCAAATCGGCTCATAGGCGATCACGGTGTTTTCTGGGGTCGCCGCGTCCGGGACCGATCCGGCGAGCTGGCCGACCGTCGCCTCGACCGCCCGGCCCTGGCGGCGTTCCTCCAGGCTCTCGCCGACGCACACCACGGCCGTCAGGCCCGCCCGCAGCGCGGCCTCGGCTTTGGCGCGGGTCGCCGCGTCGGTTTCGCCATGATCCGCCCGGCGTTCGGAATGGCCGACGATCACCGCGGACGCGCCGGTTTCGGCGACCATCTCGGCGGACAGATCGCCGGTATGGGCGCCCGAGGCGGCCCAATGGCAATCCTGGGCGCCGATCGCCAAACGCGACCCGAGCGCGCGCTCGGCGAAGCCGAACAACAGCGTCGCCGGCGGACACAGCAAGGCGTCGGCGCGGTCGGGCCGAGCCGCGAGGCCCTCGATGACGGCCTCGAGCGCGTCGACCGAGCCGAGCCGGCCGTTCATTTTCCAGTTCCCCGCGATCAGCGGTCGCCGTGTCGAGGCGCTCATGGCGTGTCTCCCGTTCTTCCGAGCCTTGCGTGCGCGCCCCGCCGACGCGACAGGGCCGGGGGCGGCAGGCTGACGCCGACCCCGGAACGGCGCGTTACGCCGCCGAGCCCCCGCGCTTCAAGCCTTTGCGCCGAACGCCCCCGCGCGTCGCGCCGGCGCTCGGGCGCGAGGCCGGGTCCGAGGCGAGGCAATGTCCGAGGCAAGGCGCGCGCCAAAAGCGGGGCGCGTCAGCCTGACGGCGCTTGGCCGGCGGCGCGGCGCCCCCGAATTCTGCGGCGAACGCGCTAAAAAGGCGGCGGGCCACTTTGCGGCCTTATTTTTAACGCGGGCTCGTCTTGCGGCAGGCGCCGAACAGTCCAGCGCCCGTCATAGTTGCATGCACGCCGCATTGGTTTTCCAATAAAGTTTGTGGAACCGAGAACTAGGCGCTTCTCTTTGCTTTCGCTTCGATGTTATAGCAGAAGTGCCCGGTTCGCCGACAGCCGCTCTCTCCTCCTCGCTGGACCCTCGGGTCCACAGTCGGTGTTCCGGGCACCTTCTCTTAAATCCCTGACGCCGCATGGCTTTCGTCGAGCGCCAGCACCGCGCTTGGCGTCGGGGCGCGGCGAATCGGCTCCTCGCACGCGCCGGTCGGCGCGTCCCCCCGGCGGCGCTCCGGGTCGCGACTGCGGCGCGGAGCGCCGGAAACGTCTTCGCGGCCGCCGGTCGTCGCGCTAAGGTGCCGGCAGCGTCAAAACCGAAGGTGCGCCGCCATGGCCCGTTACTCTGTCTTCGCCCTCGCTCGAAACGCCATGAGCTATCACCAAGGGTGGGAACGCGCCTGGCGCAGTCCGGAGCCCAAGGCCGAATACGACGCCGTGATCGTCGGGGCCGGGGGGCACGGCCTCGCCACAGCCTATTACCTTGCGAAGAACCACGGCGTCCGGAACGTCGCCGTTCTCGAGAAGGGCTGGCTCGGCGGCGGCAACACCGGGCGCAACACCACGATCATCCGCTCGAATTATCTGCAGGACGAAAGCGCCGCGCTCTACGAGCTGTCGCGCAGCCTGTTCGAGGATCTGAGCCAGGAATTGAACTTCAACATCATGTTCAGCCCCCGGGGCGTGCTGATGCTGGCGCAGACCGAGCATGAGCGGCGCGGCCTCGAGCGCACCGCGCACGCCACGCGGCTGAACGGGATCCACACCGAATGGGTCGACGTCGCGCGGGTGAAGAAGCTCTGTCCGATCATCAACGACAGCCCCGACGCCCGGTTTCCGATCCTGGGCGGGCTGTGGCAGCCGCGCGGCGGCACCGCTCGGCATGACGCCGTGGCCTGGGGCTATGCGCGCGCGGCCGACGCGCTGGGCGTCGACGTGATCCAGAACTGCGCGGTCGAGGGCGTCACGGTCGAGAACGGCCGCGTCACCGGCGTCGACACCTCGCGTGGGCGGATCCGGACCGGCAAGCTCGGCATCGTGGTGGCCGGACATTCGAGCGTGCTGGCCGAGATGGCGGGCTTCCGCCTGCCGATCGAGAGCGTGGCGCTCCAGGCG
>CAZBIG010000302.1:0-4200 GCA_964491865.1 uncultured Neomegalonema sp.
GCGGCCGGCGAGACGGCCAGGAAAGAGGCCGAGGACATGAGCGCGGACATGAGCGCGGACATGGCCGACCTGTCGACGAAGTCCGACGCGGACGCCGATCCGGCGACCGCGGCGGCGGACCACGGCGCGGCCGATGCGCCCAGCTTGGGTGAGGCCGGGCCGGCGGCCGCGGGCGAACGGCGTCCCGCCGCGTCCGGGCGCCAAGACGACGACGCGGCGGGCGGCGCGGAGGACGACGAGGTCGCCGTTCTCGCCCATGAAACCGCGCGCGCCGACGCGCCCGAACCGAAAGCGCGGCGCCGCACCGGTTGGTGGTCGCTCCGCGGCGCCTGACCGCCGCCGCGCGCACGACCGGCGTCGGGCCGCGCCCCGGCTCGACGCCCTGCACGGTCTTGGACGGCGGGGGATCGAAGAGCGGGGGCCGCGCGGCCGGCGCGCCGGAGGCGCGGCCGAACGCGCGTCCAGAAGGGCGCGTCCAGAGGGGCGCGTCGGTAGGGGGCGCGTCGTCAGGGGGGCGCGGCTGGGGCGCGGTTAAGGGTTTCCTCACCGCGCCGGCCTAGGGTGAGACGGACGATCCACCGCTCACGGACCTCGCCAATGCAGCTCGGAAACCTCTGGGGCCGCGGCCTGCGCGCCGCCTCGTTCGCGCTCGGCCGCCGGCGCGCGGCCCTGGCCGCGATTTTGGCCGCGATTTTGGCCGCGACCGCGGGGTTTGGCCTCGGCCCCGCCGCGGCCGGCGCGCCCGGCGCCGCGGATGCGGCGGCCTATTGCGCCGAAGCGCGCTCCGGCGAGGAATGCCTGGTCGTCCATATCGACCATCTCAGCCAACTGCCGGTCGCGGCGCCCGTGAAGACCATGCTGGTCGGCAATCCCGCCATCGCTGACGCGACGCTGCTGACGCCGACCCACGCCGTGATCACCGCCCGCGCGGTCGGATCGACGAACATCGTGTTCCTCGACGGCGACAACGCGCCGATCGCGCAATACCGCGTGTTCGTGCGCGAAGCCGGCGCGCGTCGGGTGATGCTGCGCCGCGGCCCCGAGCAGATCGCCGAGTATCAGTGCTCGCCGCGCTGCGAGCGCACGCTCAGCCAGAACGACAGCCCCAAGCTGTTCTCGGAGCAACAGGGCAAGGTGCGCAGCGCCAGCGCCTTGGCGAGCGGCGCCGCCAACGGCGGCGACTGACCCGCGCCGGGGCGCGACGACCCGTCCGCGCCCCGCGGGTTCAGCCCTCGAGCGCGGAGAAGTCCGCCACCTGCCCCAGGGTTCGCCGGATCCGGCGCAGCAGACACAACCGGTTGCGCCGCAGCACCGCAGCCTCGGCGTTCACCGTCACGGTGTCGAAAAACGCGTCGAGCGGCTTTCTGAGCTGCGCCATCGCGCCCATGGCCTTGGGATAATCCTCGGCCTTCAGCGCGGGGCCGACGGCCGCGTCCGCTTTGTCGAGCGCCTGGAACAACGCTTTCTCGGCCGGCGCCTCGGCCAGCTTCGGGTTCGGATCGAGCGAATACTCGACGCCGTCTTTCTTCTCCTCAGCCGCCAGAATGTTGTTGGCCCGCTTAAAGGCCGCCTGAAGATTTACGCCGTCCTCGGTCCCGAGCAGACCGTTCACCGCCTCGATCCGCGCGGCGACGCGGGTCAGATCGTCGTCGGGGCCGAGCGCGTAGACGGCGTCGACCACGTCATGGCGCACGCCGCCGCCCGGACGGGCCGGATCGCGCAGAAACACCTTCAGACGCTCGCGCAGGAAGGCCAGCAAATCGGCCTGGACCGGCGCGTCGAACAGGCGGCGCTCGATCGTCAGCCGGTCCGCGGCCTCGGGGCGGTAGCCGCTGGCGCAAAGCTCGGCGCGGGGCCCGTCGAGCGCCCGCGCCGGGGCCTCGGCGATCACGGCGTCGCCGCGTCGCGCGACGGCGGCCAGGTCCGGGTTCAGCCGGGCCGCATGCGCCGCCAGCGCCTTGCCGAGCCGCAGCCTCAGCCGGTTCTCGAGCACGATCCGGATCACCCCGAGCGCCGCGCGACGCAGCGCGAACGGATCGCCCGAGCCGGTGGGTTTCGCGTCGATCGCCCAGAACCCGGCCAGCTGGTCGAGCTTGTCGGCGAGCGCCACCGCGATCGCCACGGGCTCGGTCGGGGCCGCGTCCGACGGGCCGGCCGGCGCGTAATGCGCCTCGATCGCCGCCGCGACCGCCGGGGCCTCGCCCGCGGCTTCGGCGTAGCGCCGGCCCATCAGACCTTGCAGCTCGGGGAATTCGAAAACCATCTCGGTGACCAGGTCGGCCTTGGCGAGGTGGGCCGCCCGGTCGGCCTGATCGGGGTCGGCCCCGACATGCGGGGCCAGGTCGACCGCAAGCCCGCGCATCCGCGCCGTGCGGTCCGCCTGGCTGCCGAGTTGATTATGGAAGGTGACCGCGGCGAGCTTCGGGATCCGCTGCTCGAGCGGTTGCGCGAGGTCGTTTTGATAAAAGAACTCGGCGTCGGCGAGCCGCGCGCGCAGGACCCGCGCGTTGCCGGCCACGATCTGCGCGCCTTTGTCCTTGGTCTCGATATTGGCGACGGTCAGAAAGCTGGTGATGCGGCCGCTGCCGGGATCGCGCAGCGAAAAGAATTTCTGATGCTCCCGCATCGAGGTCTGGAGCACTTCGGGCGGCAGGGCCTGAAAACGCGGGTCGATCGGGCCGATCAGGACGACCGGATGCTCGACGAGGCCGGTCACCTCGGCCAGGAGCGCCGGATCGGGGGCCAGTTCGAGCCCGGCCGCTTTGGCCAGCCGTCGGGCGTCGCGTGCTATTTTCTTCGCGCGCTCGGCCGGATCGAGCGTCACTTTCGCCTTTTTGAGCTGGCGGACATAGTCCTCGAACCCGCTGACGGTCAGCGGCTTCGGCGTTCCGTCGCGGGCGCGGGCATGGAACCGGTGGCCGTAGGTGACGGCGCCGCTCGCGATCCCGTCGATGTCGAACGGCACCACCTTCGCGCCGTCCGGCCCCGTGAGCAGGCACACGATCCCGCGCAGCGGCCGCACCCAGCGCAGATCGCCGGTCCCCCAGCGCATGCTTTTCGGCCATGGAAAGCCGCGCACGACCGCCGGCGTCAGTTCGGCGAGGACCGCGGTCGCGTCGCGGCCCGGGGTCTCGACGGTCGCGAAATAGACTTGGCCCTTTTTGTCGTCGCGCGTCTCGAGCTGATCTTTACGAAGGCCGGTCTTGCGCAAAAACCCCTCGAGGGCTTTGTCCGGCGCGTCGGTGCGGGGGCCCTTGATCTCCTCGCGCACGGCCTCTGTTCCCTCGGCCAGGTCCGACGCCGCCAGCGTCAGTCGGCGGGGCGTTGCGAAGGCGCGCAGCGCGCCGTGCGCGAGCCCCGCCTCGGCGAGCCCCTTGCCCATCAGACGGGCGAGATCCTCGGCCGCGCGCGCCTGCATGCGGGCGGGGATTTCTTCGGAGAACAGCTCGAGCAGAAGATCTGGCATCGGGGGCTCACAGGTCGGGTCGGGTCCGCGGCGCTTATGGCGAAGGGGGCGCGGTTCGTCCAGGCGCGCGGCCCCGGCGGGGCGCAGGCGGCGGGGCCCCGGCGGCAGGAAGCGCTGCGGGAGGGGCGGCTGAGCGGGCTGGCGTCGACAGGCCCTGGGGGATCAGGGATTGGCGAGCCGGCGCCATTGATAGGCGCGCCCGTCGGGGTAGATCGCCACCACGCGTTCGGTCGCGAACTCGCCCTCGCCGGCGGTCTCGGCCAGCACCGCCTGGGCGCGACCGGCGATCAGGTCGGCGTCCAGCCGCTCGGGCTCCCAGCACTCGAACCAGCCGGGCGCGTCGAAGGGCTCGGGTTTTTCCGCCGGCGGCGCAGCGTTCAGGGCCCCCTCCGGATCGGCGATCTGGAAGCAGCCGCGCAGGCGCAGCGGCAATGTCGGGTTGTCGAGTCCCTGATAGTCCGACACCGCGAAGGCCCGACCGCCGATCTCGACCGTCTCGAGCCCCGACACTTCCTCGTAATACACAAAGGATTGCAGCGCATACGCCGCGATCCCGCCGATCGCCGCCAGCGCCAACAGGCCGATCCCCACCCACGCGCCGGACTTCACGCCGCGGCCTCGTCGGCCGACCCGGCGCCGCCCCCGGCTTCGGTCTCGAGAAAGACGTCCGCGCACCCCAACGCCAGCGCCCGGACCCGCCCGATATAGGCTTGGCGCTCGGTCGGGCTGATCAC
>CAZBIG010000303.1:0-4155 GCA_964491865.1 uncultured Neomegalonema sp.
CATCCGCGGCCGCGCTCTCCGGCCCCGGCTCGCGCGCGGCCCCGCGCCGGCCGCCGCCCCCGCCCTCCGCGGCGCCGGGCTCAGCTGCTCGGACCGAGCTTCTCGGTCAAGATCCGGAACTCGCGACGCAAGGCCTCATTTTGAAACGCTCTCTCCAGCCCCGGGCTCTCGAGCGACTGGAGCGCCTCGAAGCTCGCCGCCGCGCTCTCCATCAGGCGCTTCAGCTGAAAACTCGCCTCGACCGTGCGCAAGGTGTTGTCAGCCACCCGCAGCTCCTTGGCGGTCCGGTCGCGCGCCGTCTTCACCTGCGCGCGCTGGCGCAACAGATACTCGCGGTACAGCCGCAGCGCCTCGAGCGCGACCCGCTGGCTCTCGGCGTTGGCCTTCAAGGCCCGAGACTGCGACTCGGTCGGATCGTCGCGCAGCAGCCGCTCGGTCTCGACCGCCGCCGCCTGAATGTCGCGCTCGATCTCGACCAGGCGCGGCAGGTAGACGCCGTCGACCTCGGCCAGGAACCGGTTCTGCGCTTCGACCAGCAGCGCGATCAGCGCGGTGTGCATGCCGTAATAGCGTTTGGCGACCGCCAGATCTTCGCCGCTCTGATCCATCAGGTCGCGCAGCTGCGCCGACACCCCGCGCACCGCCTCATAAGCGGCGGCGAGCGCGATCAGATCCTTGCCCGTGACGCTCTCGAGCAGAAGGTCGATCTGCTCGGGCGGCAACTGCGCGCCGGCGGCGACCATGGCGTCGCCGAAGCGCCGCTTCACCGCCTCGATGCGCGCCTCCTCCTGCGCGATCGCGTCCTGAAGCGCTTCGATCGCGCGGGTCAGCCCCGCCTGATCGTCGGCGAGCCCGATCCAGCCCTCGAGCCCCGCGTCCGCCGGCGCGGAAATCCGCCGCTCGCGCAGCTCCGCGATCTCGGCGCGCAGCCCCGCGATCCGCTCGCGCGCGGCGCGGATCTCTTGCTGCATCTCGACGACCGGGGTGTCGGTGATCATCGCGAAGGCCGAGCCCAAAAGCGCGCGGACCCGCGCCTGCTGATCGACGCCGAACTGGCGCCAGACGAAGTCCTCGACCACGCCGTCCGGCGCGCGCTGCGCCGCCAGACGTTCGGTCGCGGCGTCGTCGAGCGTCCGTCGGATCGCCCCGAACAGGGCGGCCGCGCGCTCGCGCTGGGCGTCTTGCGCCCACGGCGTCAGCGGCGCGCCGCGGTCGTCTTCCGCGCGCGCGGCCCCGGGCCCGACGCTCAGCGCCGCGGCGACGAGCGCCGCGGTCAGGCCCTGCGCGATCCGGCGCGCCGGCGCCGACGGCGGTCGCGCATCGGCGCGCGCTTCCCAAGGGGCCGCCGGAGGCGCGTCGGAGCGCGTTGACGGGACGCGTCGGACGGAACGGATCATCGAATTCGGTCCTCCAGCATATCGGCGCCGCGGCGGCCGCCCTGGAGCGCGCTGCGTCCCCGCGTCGACCCTGGGGGCCACATTGGGCCCCAGGCGGCCCCAGACGGCTCCAGGCGGCCCCAGCCTACCCCGGACGGAACGCGCCGACCCCGAGGGCGCGCCGGCTTCAGCCGCCGCGTCGCGGCGCGCGCCGGTCGGCGGCGTCGGCCGACACCCGCCGCAGCATCGGCGCGAGACGGCCCGCCCAAGCCCGTTGCGCCGCGGGCTCGGCGATCAGGTCCTGCCGCAGCTCGACCAGCACATGGGGAGCGTTCCGGGCGTTTCCATGGCGGTCCATGGTGTCGCCGGGCAACGCGCCCTTATAGGGCTGATTGTCTCCGACGCACAGATCGCCCTCGGCGCGCAGCAGCGCCAACAGCAGCTCGGCGCTGGCCCGGTCCTGATCCCAAAGCACTCCGACATGCCAAGGCCGCGGCGGCCGTCCGGCGAGCCGCGGGGTGAAGCTGTGAACCGACACGATCAGCGGCGGCCGCCCGAGCCGCGCCTCGGCCCGGTCGATCGCCGCCGCGACCGCCGCGTGATAAGGCCGGTGATAGGCGGCGATGCGGCGCGCCTTTTCGGCGGCGTCGGCCGCGCGGTTTCCCGGCACGATCGACCGGTCGTAGAGCCGCATGAGCACGGTCGGATCCGCCTCGGCGCGGTTCGGATCGATCACCAGCCGTGAAAACGTCGCCAGGATCGCCGGCGCGTCCAACAGCGCCGAGATCGCCAGCGTCACGCCCCGAGCGCCCGGATCATAGGCGATGTGCCGCGCCCGGTCGGCGGCGGACAGACCCAGATCGCCGAGGTCGCTCGGCAGACCGTTCGACGCGTGGTCGCACAGCAGCAGCGCGTCGCCGGCCCCGTCCGGCCGAGACCGCTCGACGATCGCCTCGGGCGGGGGCGGCGGCGGAAACCCCGCGCCGGTCGGCGCCGCGCCGCCGCTCTCGTCCCGCTCGTCCTGGTCGGCCCGCGTCATCGCGCTCGCTCCTCTCGCTTGCGCCGGCCTATGACAGAGGCGCGCGCGTCTGGCGAGAGCCCGCCGCCCCGGGCGTCCGCCGGCGCGCGCGCCCGCCGCTTGCATCGCGCGCGAGCCCGTCCGAAAAACCGAGATCGGGTCCGCGCGCCCGGCGATCAGGCGCCCTGCGATCAGGACCCTTCCGATCAGGACCCCTCCGATCCGGCCCCTTCCGATAAGGACCCTTGCGATGAAGCCCGCGACGCCGACCCACGCCGAGGCCGCCGCTCAGTTCGGGCGCGCCGCGCTCGACCCGATCCGCATCGCCGCGGCCGGCGTTCGCGCCGCCGATCCGCGGGCGGCCGTGCGCGCCCACCTGCCCGCCCCGCCGCGCTCGGGACGCGTCGCCGTGTTCGCCTTCGGCAAGGCCGCGCTGCCGATGGCCGAGGCGGTCAGCGCGGCCTGGGCCGACGCGCTCGGCGCGCGGCTCGAGGGGCTGGCGGTCAGCGCCGAACCGCCTCGAGCGATCCCGGGCTTCGAGGTTCGTCAGGCCGGCCACCCGGTTCCCGACGCGCGCAGCGTCGAGGCCGCCCGCGCCGCGCTGGCCCGCGCCGAAACGCTCGACGCCGGGGACGTCGCGCTCGCGCTCGTCTCAGGCGGCGGCTCGGCCTTGCTGGCCGCGCCGGCCGCCGGCGTGACCTTGGAGGAGAAGCAGGCGCTGACCGACGCGCTGCTCGCCTCGGGCGCGACCATCAACGAGATCAACGTGGTCCGCAAACGCTTCTCCGCGATCAAGGGCGGCCGGCTGGCCGCCGCGGTCCATCCGGCCCGTCTGCTCACCTTGGCGGTGTCGGACGTGCCGGGGGACGACCCGGCGGCGATCGCCAGCGGCCCGACCGCCCCCGCCCCGAGCACCATGACGGCCGCCCGCGCGATCGCGCAGCGCCACGGGCTCGGCGGTCCGGACGGGCCGCGTCTGGCGCTGCCGAACGACCCTGCGGCCGCCGACGCGCCGCCGGTGCGCAGCCCCGGCCGGGGCTTGCGCGGCCAGGAGAGCTTCCGCGTGCTGCCCGCCGACCGGCTGTGGCGCGACGGACAGGAAGAGACCCCGAAACCGGGCGACCCGTGCTTCGCGCGCGCGGCGTACCGGATCGTGGTCTCCCCGGCGGTCTCGCTCGCGGCGGCGCAGGCCGAGGCGGAGCGGCTCGGTTGGCCGGTCGAGATCCTCGGCGCGGAACTCGAGGGCGAGGCGGCCGACATCGGCCGCGCGCATGGCGAGATCGCCCGGGCGCGGGCGGCGGCGGGCGCGCGGGTCGCGCTGCTGTCGGGCGGCGAACTGACCGTGACGCTCGGCGCCGCGCGCGGTCGGGGCGGGCCGAACCGCGAGTATCTGTTGGCGTTGACGATCGCCCTCGACGGCGCGCCGGGCGTGCGGGCGCTGGCGCTCGATACCGACGGCGCCGACGGCGCGCCGACCGCCGACGGGGCGCCGGTCGCCGGGGCCCTGGCGCTGCCGGACACGCTGGTCCGGGCTGCGGCCCGCGGCCTGTCGGCCGAAACGGCGCGCGCCCGGCACGAGAGCGGGGCCTTTTTCGAAGCGCTGGGCGACGATCTGCGCACCGGATGGACGGGCACCAATGTGAACGATCTGCGCCTGATCCTGGTTGAGCCCGCCTGACGGACCGGGGCGCGGAGGCGCGCCCGGCGACGGCGGGGCGGGCGCGCGCGACGGGGGTCGCCAGCGCTGTCGCCAGCCGGGGC
>CAZBIG010000304.1:0-4137 GCA_964491865.1 uncultured Neomegalonema sp.
GCCGCCGCGCGACGCCCGCCGCCGCCCCGGAGTCGCGGGCGGCCGCTCCGCCCCGCGCGCGGCGCCTCGCGCAGATCGCGACCGCGACGCCAGGGCGGACAGCCTGTGGCTGTTCGGTCTTCACGCGGTGCGCGACGCGCTCGAAAACCCCCGGCGCGCCAAGAAGCGGCTGCTGCTGACCGAAAACGCCCGGCGCCGCATCGAAGAAGCGCTCGGCCGCCCCGTCCAAGACGCCGCGGGCCTCGATCCGGAGATCCAGGACGCCCGCCGGTTCCGGGCGCCGCTCGACCAAGGGTCGGTGCATCAAGGGGCGGCGCTCGAGACGCGGCCGCTCGACTGGGGCCCGCTCGACCAGGTCTGCGCGCCGCGCGACGCCGAGGACCGCCCGCTCGCCGCCCTGCTCGACCGGGTGACCGACCCGCATAATGTGGGGGCGGTGCTGCGGTCCGCCGAGGTATTCGGCGCCCGCGCCGTCATCGCGCCGCGACGCCACAGCGCGCCGGAAACCGGCGCGCTGGCGAAAACCGCTTCGGGCGCGCTCGAGCGCCAACCCTATCTGCGGGTCGGCAATCTCGGCGACGCGATCGAGACGTTGCAGAAACTGGGCTATGCGGTGATCGGCCTCGACGAACGCGGGCCGCTCGAGATCGGGGCGGCCGTCGCCGCAGCGGCGGAGGGCCCCCTGGCTCTGGTGTTCGGGGCCGAAGGCGCGGGTCTGCGCGAGCGCACGCGCGACCTTTGCGACGCCCTCGCCCGCATTCCGACCGACGGCGCCTGCGCCTCGCTCTACGTCTCGATCGCGGCCGCGGTGGCGCTCTACGCCGCGCGATCCGCCGCCGCGAAGCCCTGAGCGTCACGCCCCGTCACGCGCCGTCACAGGCCCGAGACCGGCCGTCGCGGGCCTGCGCGCGGCCCGCTATGTCTTGGGCGTGGCGACGGTTCGTCCACTCTCCCCCATGACGGCGCCGGTTCGAGCCGACCAGCGCCCGGCCCCAGCGCCGGGCGTTTTTTCCGGCGCGCGCCGTCCGTCTCGCCCCCCTTAAATCGACGCCAAGAGGCGCGCCGCGGCCAACTCTCCGAGCGGCAGCGCCGCCGTGAGCCCGGGGCTTTCGACGCCGAACAGGTTCACCAGCCCCGCCGCGCCGTGGACCTCGGGGCCGTCGACGCGGAAATCGGTCTGATAGTCGTCGTGGATCTTGGGGCGCACCCCGGCGTAATCGGGCCGAAGGGCGCCCGACGGCAAATCGGGCCAATAGCGGCGGATCGCGGCGTAGAACGCCTCGGCGCGGCCGGGGTCGACAGCGTAGTCGATCCGCGCCGGATCGGCGCTCTCGAGCGGCTCGACGTCGGGCCCGAAGCGCGCCGCGCCGCCGAGATCGAGCGTGAGATGCACGCCGAGGCCGCCCACCGCCGGGGCCGGATAAATGAGCCGCGAGAACGGCGCGCGCGCGCCGGACAGGGCGAAATACGAGCCCTTGTAAAGCACCCGCGGCGGCGTGGCCGCGGGCGGCAAGCCCTCGATCGCGGCGGCGACGCTTTGGGCCCAGAGGCCGGCGGCGTTGACCACCCCGCGCGCCACGATCCGGGCGGGCCCGTCGGCCCCGGTCTCGACCACCAGGGCGAGGCGCCCGTCCGCCAAGAGCGCGCCCGCGGTCACCCGAGCTCCGAGCGCGAGTTCGGCCCCCTTGTCCTCGGCGGCCCCCAAAAGCGACAGCATCAGGCCATGGCTGTCGACAATGCCGGTCAGCGGCGACCAGAGCGCGGCCTCGACGCGGAGCGCGGGCTCCATCGCGCGGGCTTCCGCCGCGCCAAGCCAGCGCAGCTCGGTCACGCCGTTGGCGGCGGCGCGGGCGCGCACGGTCTCGAGCGCGGGCCGCTCGTCCGCGGCGGTCGCGACGATCAGCTTGCCCAGCCGTTTCGCCCCGACGCCGCGCGCGGCGCACCACGCGTAAAGCCGGTCGCGCCCCTCGACGCACAGACGCCCCTTCAGGCCGCCGGCCGCGTAATACAAACCCGCATGGATCACCTCGGAGTTGCGGCTCGAGGTCTCAGCCCCGAACGCGCCGTTTTTCTCGAGGATCAGAACCTCGCGGCCGGCCTCGGCCAGCGCCCGGGCGACGGCCAGCCCGACCACGCCCGCGCCGATCACCACGACGTCCGCGTCAAACTGCTCCATCGGGCGCTCCCCTTTCGTCACAGAACGGGCGCGCCCTCTGGCCAACCCGCGCGCCACCCGCCATGGTTCGCCGCCACCAGCCGAAAGACACGCCTATGCCCGCCGCCGAACCGGCCCCCGCCTACGATCCCGCCGCCCTGCGGCGGATCCTTGAGCAGACCAGAACCATCGCCGCCGTCGGCGTCTCGACCAACACGGTGCGGCCCAGCTATTACGTGGTCAAATATCTGAAGGCGAAAGGCTATCGGATCGTGCCGGTGAACCCGGTCTACGCCGGACAGACGGTGATCGACGAGCCGTTCGTCGGCGCGCTGTCCGAGGTTCCGGCGGACGCGGATCCGGTCGACATGGTCGAGATCTTCCGGAATTCCGAGGCCGCGGGCGGCGTGGTCGACGAGGCGATCGAGGCGCTGAAGGATCGCGGTCTGCGCACCATCTGGATGCAGATCGGCGTGATCAATCGGCCGGCGGCCAAGCGGGCGGAAGCGGCGGGGATCGAGGTCGTGATGAACCGCTGCCCGAAGATCGAATACGCCCGGCTGTTCGGCGAGCTGCGGTGGGGCGGGTTCAACACCGGGGTCATCAGCTCGAAATTGCGCTGAAGCGCGCGCCCGCGCCGGCGCCTGTCTGGGGAGACGACACGATGAATGAAGACGGACCGACTTACGGCTTCGACACCTTGCAGCTGCACGCCGGCGCGAAGCCGGACCCGGCGACCGGCGCGCGACAGACGCCGATCTACCAGAACACCGCCTATGTGTTCAAAGACGCCGACCACGCCGCGAACCTGTTCAACCTGCAAGAATACGGCTTTATCTACTCGCGCTTGACCAATCCCACCGTGTCGGTGCTGCAGGAGCGCGTCGCCGGGCTGGAAGGCGGCGCCGGGGCCACCGCCTGCGCCTCGGGTCACGCTGCGCAGGTGCTGGCGCTGCTGCCGGTGATGAGCCCCGGGGCGAACTTCGTCACCTCGAACAAGCTCTACGGCGGCTCGGTGACCCAGTTCGGACAAACCTTTAAGAAATTCGGCTGGGAGGCGCGCTTTGTCGACGCCGACGACCGCGCCGCGGTCGAGGCGGCCATCGACGGCGACACCAAGGCGCTGTGGGCCGAGAGCCTGGCCAATCCCGGCGGGGTCGTGAGCGACATGGAGATGCTGGGCGAGGTGGCCCGGGCGGCGGGGATCCCGCTGATGATCGACAGCACGATGGCGACGCCGTACCTGTGCCGCCCGATCGATTGGGGCGCGGACGTGGTGTGCCATTCGACGACGAAGTTCCTGTCCGGCAACGGCGCCGCCATGGGCGGGGTGGTGGTCGAAAGCGGCCGCTTCGACTGGTCGGCGTCGGACAAGTTTCCCTCTTTGAGCGCGCCGGAGCCCGCCTATCACGGCTTGAAGTTTCACGAGACCTTCGGACCGCTCGCCTTCACATTGCATGGCCACGCCGTCGGGCTGCGCGACCTCGGCATGACGCAAGCGCCGATGAACGCCTTCATCACGCTCCTCGGCATCGAAACCTTGTCGCTGCGGATGAAGAAGCATTGCGAGAACGCGCAGGCTGTCGCGGAATTCTTGGCCGGACACGACAAGGTCGAGAGCGTGTCCTACGCCGGCCTGCCAAGCTCGCCTTATTTCGCCCAGGCCAAAAAATATCTGCCGAAGGGGGCCGGGGCCGTGTTCACCTTCGCGCTCAAAGGCGGCTACGACGCGGGCGTGGCGCTGGTGGACAAGGTTGAGCTGTTCAGCCACTTGGCCAATCTGGGGGACAGCCGGTCGCTGATCATCCATTCGGCCTCGACGACGCATCGCCAGTTGCCCGCCGCGCAGCGGCGCGCGGCCGGGGCCGGCCCGGAAGTGGTGCGGCTGTCGATCGGGATCGAAGACGCCGACGATTTGATCCGCGATCTCGAGCAAGCCCTCGTCGCGCTGTGAGGGAGGCGCCGGCGTGGGGGGGGGAGCG
>CAZBIG010000305.1:0-4126 GCA_964491865.1 uncultured Neomegalonema sp.
CTCAGACAGTGCGATCTTTACGGGAAGGATAAAGAAGGAAAGCCGCCAGCTCCGCCTTCCCCTGCTCGACACGACGCGACGAAGAAATGTCTGAACCGGCGACCGCGCAATATCGGTCGGTTCGGCTGTCGGATGTCACGACAAGAGACGCGGAACCAGACTTCAAGCTGAAGCTGACCACGGGTGCGGAAGGCAAGGCGTTGAAGCTCGAGCTCCATGGAGATCCGTCGAAAGGCGACGCGGCCGGAGAGCTGGAACGCATGCTTGGCGCGGGGGCCGAAGGCTTCCTCGAGGGGCTGGTGCAGCAGATCGGCTGGGGATGTCGACGCGGCGACAAGGTGGATCTTGAGGCCGCGAATTTCGTTCTGTCGGTCGTCGTCGGCGCGCGTCCGCGCGACCAGATGGAGGCGATGCTCGCGGTTCAGATGGGGCTGGTGCAGCTGCACATCGCGCGTCAGTCCAACGCGCTGATGACCGCCGGCCTCATCATGCAACATGAGAGCGCGCGAAACGGCCTGACTAAGCTGTGCCGGGCCTATACCGGGCAGCTCGACGCGCTGAAGCGATACCGAACCGGCGGCGAACAGAAAGTGACGGTGGAGCATGTCACGGTGAACGCCGGCGGCCGGGCGATCGTCGGACCGGTGTCGACGGGGGAGGGGGGATTTAGAAAACCGGAACCAACCTCTTGAGCAGGCGCTATCCGTTCATGGACGCGCCCCGCTGCACGGCGACCTCGAAGCGCACCGGCGAGCGCTGCAAAGGCCCCGCAAGGCGCGGCTGGAGCGTCTGCCGTTTCCACGGGGCCGGCGGCGGCGCGCCGACGGGCGCGCGTAATGGCGCTTGGAAAGGCGGACACTTCTCAAACGACGCGCGAGAAACCCGCCAACTGACGGCCGCCCTGATCAAAGCCGCCGCCAAAATTTTGAAGTAATCACATGCCAAGGCCTACTGAGTAGCCCCGGGTTTACCCGAGGCCTAGAGGCTTGTGAGCAAGAGCCCACGGAAGAGAAGAAGCCGGCGGCGCGGTTCAATCGATGAGGCCGCCGTTAAACGCGGCGACCCCGCCCGCCGCGCGCTGCGCCACGCTGGGGAGCTACGCGCGCGGCCGGCTCAGAGATCACTCAGGGGGACACGAACCGCGATCGTCTCCAAGACCAGCATCCCGATATCGGCTCCCGAGCAACCTCGGAAGCACTATGGACCCCAAGCTTCAGGGGGGCCCTTTTGGACGCCGATCAGCCCCGAGACGGGGGCCTTATTCCATGCCGATCCACATTCCGCCGTTTCGCCGGCGGCGTTCGTGAGCTCCGGCGGCCAGAACGTTGACAGCGCCCGGGTCCGTCTCGACCCTTCAAAGCGGGCGACGGACCTGGGCCAACCGCCAAAAAAAAACTTCGATCGGCTCCGCCGATGCCCGGGCCCGGCTGCGCCGGCCCGCCTCGCCCCCTGCGTTCTTGGAATGCCGTAAAGGGGTAAAGCAACAGGGAATAAGCTCAGATAAGTCCCTTATCTGAGCGGGCTCCCATGCGCGTTTGACGCCGGATCGAGGGCGGCTCTGGCTGAAACGTCAGACAGGCGTCAAACGCTCATGGGTTCCCGAGCGTCCGGGAAACGCGCGCAACACGGAAGCCGATGTAGCTGACCCGGAGGCCGCGTACGTCCCTGCTGCGGCTGGCGGATCGAAGGGTCCCAGGGCTGCCGCCCCAGGAGCCGCCGCGCAGAACGGCCAGGAAACAGTCCCCATCGCTGGCGGCCATCCAAGAGGAACCATCGGTCGGCGCGCCCTGGTAATTGGAATGCCAACAGTCCTCGGCCCACTCCCGGACATTGCCGTGGACGTCGTAGAGGCCATAGGCATTGGGTGCGAATGCTCCGACCGGCAGGGTTTGCCCGCGGTCAGTCCCAACGAAGTCGGAGACGCCGTTATCGAAGTTCGCCTCAGAGTGCGAGATCTCGTCGCCGACGGTGTAACGCGTTTCCGTTCCGGCCCGCGCGGCGTACTCCCACTCGGCTTCGCTCGGCAGACGGTACGGGGCTTCGCCGGGCACTTTCGAATTCAGCCAGTCGAGGAACCCGCCCGGCCCCACGACGTCATTCCAGCTGACATTGATGACCGGACGCGGGCCGCGGCCCCAGCCGCTGTCGCCCGGCTCCGGGTTGCTCCGGCAATAGCCGTCGCGAGCGCAGGCCGCCCATTCGCGGAAGGTGATCTCGTAGACGCCGATTGCGAAGGCCGGGATCGTGACCCGACGTTGCGGCCCCTCGGCCTTATAATAGAGCCCCTCCTCGCTCTCAAGCGAGCCCATCATGAACTCGCCGCCCGGGATCTCGACCATCCAGGGGCAGTCGTCGCAGTCCTGGAACGGTTCGGGATCCCGGACCACTTGCGTGGCGACGGCGTCGTTCAGCGCCTGCGCCGCCGTCGCGCCAACGATGATCAACGCCGCAGCGCCGTAGCCGAGCGCCGCGATCGGCCGCGCTTGCGCGTTCAGCAGCCGGCCGAACAGCGAGGCGACATGCCCCCTTCGCCAGGCCAGGATCCGGAACAGCGGCGCGAAAAACAGGGCGAACCAGAGCCAGACGCTGGTGATGAAGGTCGTCACGAACGCGATCAGCAGCGAGGTCGTGCTGAGGCTGGCCTCCCGCGTCAGAACCGCGTCGATCTCGGCGATCGGATGGCCCTCGAAGATCGCCCAGAAGGCGCGCCAGACCTCCCACGCCGTGCGCGCCGCCTCGTTCCACGCCGCGGCCGAAAAGCCCTCGCCCGCGACCACCAGAAGCATCGGCCCGAGCGGCAGCAGCAGGACGAAGATCAAGGCGGTCAACGCGGCATCGAGCAGCACGCCCATCCAGATCGGCAGCGCGCCGGCGCAGGCCTGCAGGATCTTCCGCGTCTGCCAGAGCGAAACATAATCGGTCAGGATGTTGACGACCGGCACCACCAGGATCAGCAGGACGGCGTTCCGCTCGAGCTCCGCCTTGAGCCGCCAGTCTTCACCCTCGAATCCGAAATCGAACCGCTCGAGCGCCACCATGCGCTCGGCGAAGGCGGGCAGGTCGATGAAGACGAGGAGCAGCGCGGCATAGACCAGCAGCGTCGCCAGCATGCTGCGCCAGAAACAGCGCAGGCTGAAATGGCGTTCGGTGAACACCGCCTCGAACATCGCCAGGAAGGCCTGCGACGCGGTGAGCGTGCGCTCTCCCGACAGCCAGCGCGCCACCAGCGCCTTCGGTCCCGCCGGCAGCGCGCCTTCGGCGGCGCGGAACAGCCCGATCGCCGCCCCCGCCAGCACCAGAGCCGTCGCCCAGTAGGGCCCGATCAGCTGCGTGGCGTCGAGGTCCGCCAGATAGGCGCCCGCCCCGGCGATCACGCCGAGCATCAGCGCGAGGTTCACCAGCCGGGTGAGCCCGCCGCCCGCGTCCGACGCCGTCTCGGTCAGGGTCGCGAGCGCGGGCGCCGTCGATCCGTCGAACGGCAGGCTGGCGGCGGCGTCCTGACCCTTGCTATAGGCGGCGAGCTGGATGGCGAGACGCTGAAACGGCAGATCCGAAACCGCGCCGGTCCAGCCCGAGAAGTCCTCGAACTGATGCCGGCGGAAGAACAGCGGCGGACGGCAGCGGTCGATCTTGATCGGGGCGAGCTTGCCCTGGTCGCGCGCCTCATGCGCCTCCTCGCGGACCGAAGCGCTCTCAATGCTCGCCTCGGACCAGATGACGACGATGGCCTTGGCCGCGTCGAGCTGGCGCTCGATTTCGAGATCCCACTCCGCCCCTGAGCCGAGACGGCGGTCCCACCAGACCTCGAGCCCGATCGCGGTCAGCGCGCCCGCGAGCCGCTCCGCGAACGCTTCGTCCGCCCGCGCATACGAAATGAAAACATCGGCCATCGCGCCCCCCGCCTGGTCGCCCCGGTCGCCCCTGAACGCGCGCGACTATCGGCGAACCGCAGGACCGGATCAACGCGACGAGATCGACGCCGTCGCCGATTGTTGGCACGAATATGGCACGATTCTGGGCGTCTTCGCCGCGTCAGGCCTTCATGAAAATCGCTAAGTCATTGATTTTATTGGTGGGCGGTGACGGGTTCGAACCGCCGACCTACTGGGTGTAAACCAGCCGCTCT
>CAZBIG010000306.1:0-4121 GCA_964491865.1 uncultured Neomegalonema sp.
CGAGGCCGCCGGGATCGAGATCGCCTGCCGCGCGCGCTCGGCCGGCGGCGCGGCGCCGGGCGGCGCTCGGGTCGCGGGCGACGGATCGGGGGAGGTCGCGCTCTCGATCGCGCCCGCCGCAGCGCTTTCAGACCCCGTCGTCGCGCTCGAGGCGGACGGGGCGGCGGCCGACCATGGCCCGTGGCGCGTCGGGGTGGACGGGGCTGCGCTGACCCTGTCGGCGCGGCTGTCGCCCTCGGCGGGCGCGCCGCTGAGCGCGCATCTGTTCGGCCGAGACGCCGAGGGGCGCGCGGTTCATCTGCAGCCGGTCGCCTGTCGGCCGGTCGCCCGGGTCTACACGGCGCGCGAGTAGCGGGTCTCGTCGTCCTTGCGCAGATAGGCGTCGAACGCGGCGGCGACATTGCGCACAAAGGGGCGGCCGGTTTCGGTCACGCGAAAGCCGGTCTCGGTCGGCTCGAGAACCCCGTCGGGCATGCTGTCGACCACCCGCTTCTCTTCGCGAATCACGGCCAGCGCGAAATCGCCGTGCCGCGCGCGCAAGCCGTCGCGATCGAAGGCGAGGTCGCACATCAGCCGCTCGATCGCGTCCGAGCGGACGCGGTCTTCGGCCGAGAAGCGCAGGCCGCGCGAGATCGCCAGTCCATGCTCGTCGACCTGCTCCTGATAACGGGCGGTGGACGGCGCGTTCTGGACGAACCCTTGGGGCAAGCGGCCGATCGCCGAGGCGCCGAGGCCGATCAGCGCGTCCGCCTGGTCGACGGTGTAGCCCTGGAAGTTGCGCCGCAGCTCGCCCCGCTGCGCCGCCTCGGCCAGCGTGTCGCCGGGTTTCGCGAAGTGGTCGAGCCCGACCCGGACATAGCCGGCGGCGGTCAGCTGCTCGGCGGCCATCGAGGCTTGCTCGAACCGCTCGACGCTGTCGGGAAGGGCGTCGTCGGGGATGAGCTGCTGGCGTTTCGCCATCCACGGCACATGGGCGTAGCCGAACAGCGCCACGCGGTCGGGGGCCAAGGCGATCACCTGGCCGATCGTCCGCGCGATGCGGTCGGCGGTCTGGTAGGGCAGCCCGTAGAGCGCGTCGATGTTCACGCTGCCGACGCCGCGGGCGCGGAGGCCCTCGATCACCTGGCGGGTCTTTTCGAAGCTCTGGCGCCGATTGATCGCCTTTTGCACTTCGGGATCGAAATCCTGCACCCCGAGGCTGGCGCGCGTGAGCCCGGCGTCGGCCAGAGCGTCGATCCGCTCCTCGGTCATGTCGCGCGCGTCGATTTCGACGGCGAACTCCGCGTCCGGGGCGATGGCGAAGCGGGTCCTCAGGATCTCAGCCAGGCGTTTCAGATCTCGCGGCGCCAGGATCGTCGGCGAGCCGCCGCCCCAATGCACCGAGCGCACGGGCCGGTCCGCGACAATCGACCCCACCGTCTCGGCCTCGCGTTCGAGGAAGCCGAGATACCGCTCGATGGGCGCATAAAGACGCGCGCCCTGCGACCGGCAGGCGCAGAACCAGCAGAGCGTGCCGCAGAACGGAATATGCGCGTACAACGACAGCGACGCCGATTTTCCTAGGCGTTCCAACCAGTTGACGTAAGTTTCGGTAGACACGCCCGCATGGAAATGCGGCGCAGTCGGGTAGCTCGTATAGCGCGGTGCGGAGCCGCCGAAGCGCGAGACGAGCGATTTTTCGAGGGGCGAGATCATGCGCCCTGCGTCGCCCGTGCGCGCTCCTTACGCCTTGATGTGCGTCAACGGACGCGGCAAGTTGATAGTGGGAGGAAACGATTATGTCCAAGTCGCTCTCACTAGTCACGGAAATGGATCATTCGGACGTTCCGCTGCGCTGTGCGGACTGCGCTATCAGAGAACGCGCCGTTTGTTCCTATTGTACGGGCAGCGAGCTTTCGCAGCTTGACCGGATCAAGTCATACCGCAGTTACGCTGCAGGACAGGAAATAATTGGGGCTGGAGAGCCGCTTGAATTCGTCGGCAGCGTCGTTGAAGGCGTCGTAAAGTTGACGAAGACCCTGATCGACGGGCGGCGCCAGATGGTGGGGCTGCTGTTTCCGTCCGACTTTCTGGGGCGCGCGATGCGCGAAAAGTCCGAGTATGACGCGGTCGCGGCGACCGAGGTGCTGCTGTGCACCTTCCAGCGACGGCCTTTCGAGGGCGTTCTGACGCGGACGCCGAGCCTTGAACAGCGCCTGCTCGAGATGACCCTCGACGAACTCGACGCGGCGCGGGAATGGCTGCTGCTGCTCGGCCGGAAAACCGCGCGCGAAAAAGTCGCGAGCTTCCTGTGCATTGTCGCGCGCCGGACCGGCCAAAGCGCCGAACCGGGCGAGATGCGATTCCAGATCCCCCTCTCGCGCGAAGACATGGCCGATTATCTCGGGCTGACGATCGAAACGGTCAGCCGGCAGATCTCGAGCCTGAAGAAAGAGGGCGTGATCGAGACCGAAGGCGCGCGCTCGGTCCGTGCGCCCGACTTCGCCGCGCTGCTCGAGGCCAGCGGCGACGACGCCGAAGGCGGCATGATCCCCTGACCGTTCCGATCGGTCGCGCCGGACGCCGCCGGTGCGACGGCGCGTCGGAAGGGGCGCCCGCCCTTGCGAAGGCGCCGCGCCCGGCCTTATATCGCGGGTGAGAGGTTGGCGCGGGCGGGCCCCTCGCCAACCCGGTCAGGTCCGGAAGGAAGCAGCCGTAACGAGCCCGGTTCGGGTCGTGTCCAGCCTCTCACCCCCTCGATCGGTCGTCGCCGCGCCGATCTCCGGCGCGCCTAAGGCCGTCGTGCGCGAAGAGGCGATCCGCATCAGACCTAGTGGCGCGGGAGCGTATGAAAGACGACGAGCCCCTTTCGCCTCAGCCGCCCATCCCGCGGTCCGGAGCCGACTATATCGTTCTGGCGCGCAAATACAGGCCGAAAGATTTCGACGAGCTGAACGGTCAAGAAGCGATGGTCCAGGTGCTGCGCGCCGCCTTCGCGATCGACCGGATCCCCCACGCTTTCGTGCTGACCGGCGTGCGCGGCGTCGGCAAAACCACCACGGCGCGGATCATCGCCAAGGGCCTCAACTGCTCGGCGTTCGACGGCGCCACGGTGAAGCCCTGCGGCCTCTGCGAAAACTGCGTGGCGATCTCGGGATCGCGCCATGTCGACGTGCTGGAGATGGACGCGGCCAGCCGCACGGGCATCGACGACATCCGCGAGATCATCGACTCGGTGCGCTATCGCGCCTCTCAGGGGCGCTACAAAGTCTATATCATCGACGAAGCGCACATGCTGTCGAAGAACGCCTTCAACGGTTTGTTGAAAACCCTCGAAGAGCCGCCGCCTCATGTGAAGTTTATTCTCGCGACGACCGACATCGAGAAGGTGCCGATCACGGTCTTGTCGCGGTGCATGCGGTTCGACCTGCGGCGGATCGACGCCGAAACGCTGATCGAGCATCTCGCCGGCGTGTGCCGCGCAGAGGGCGCCGCGGTCGAACACGAGGCGCTGGCCGTCGTGGCGCGCGCGTCGGAGGGCTCGGTGCGCGATGCGCTGTCGATCCTGGACCAAGCGATCGCGCATGGCGCGGGGGCGACGGACGCGGCGGCGGCCGAGGGGGCGCCGGTCACCGCCGAGGCGGTGCGGGCGCTCTTGGGGTTGGCCTCGCGCGCGCGGATCTTCGAGCTGTTCGAGCTGATCATGACCGGCAAAGCGGCCGAAGCGGTGCGGGCGATGCAGGCGCTCTATCGCGACGGGGCCGACCCGAAAGCCGCTTTGCTGGATCTCGCGTCGGTGTGCCACTTGGTGGCGACGATCAAGGTCGATCCGGAAAGGGCCGAGGACCCGACCCTGCCGCCGGCCGACCGCCAAACGGCGCTCGCGCTGGCGGGCGCCTATGGCGTGCGTCCGCTCGATCGGGCCTGGAGCATCCTGTCGACGGCGGTGGAAGAGGTCGAACGCGCGCCCTCGACGATCGAAGCCGCCGAGATGGCGGTGATCCGGTTGACGCACGTGGCCGAGCTGCCGTCGCCCGAGGATCTGATCAAGGCGTTGGCCAAAAGCGGCGGCGCCGGCGGCGGCCCGAGCGGCCAGGCGGGCGGCCGCCCGGGCGGCGACGTCGGCGGAGGACAAGGGGGCG
>CAZBIG010000307.1:0-4116 GCA_964491865.1 uncultured Neomegalonema sp.
CGATCGCCCGCCCGCCTATCCTACCGCCTATCCGCCCGCCTATCCGTCCCTTCGGCCGACCGCCTGGCTGCCCAGCCGGCCGACCGCTCGCCTCCCCGCTCGGGGTCGCTCGCCCCCGAGCCGACCGTGATCCGCGCATCGCCTCGCCTCCCGCGCCGGCGCGCCCGGCGCTACATGTGCACCTCTTCTTGCCGGCGCCGGCCGGCGTCGGACGCCGCCTCCTCCGCCGCGTCGGCCCCGCCGGCCGCCGCCGCACCGACGCTGTCGGCGTCGTCGATCACGCCGCTCTCGCCCGCGTCCGACGCCGCGTCGTCCGCCGGCTCCGCGTCGCCGGGATCGGCGCCGGCCGGCGCGCCGCGCGACAACGGCGCCCCGCCGAGCGGAGACTTCCGATCGAGCAGGCCCGCCTGGCGCAGTTCGTCGAGACCGGGCAGGTCGCGCAAGCTGTCGAGGCTGAACTTTTCGAGAAACCCGGTCGTGGTCACGAAGGTCACCGGCCGCCCCGGCGTCTGGCGGCGTCGGCCGAGCTTCACCCAGCCCAGCTCCATCAGCAGATCGACGGTTCCCTTCGAAACGCCGACCTGCCGGATCTCTTCGATCTCGGCGCGCGTCACCGGCTGGTGATAGGCGATCACGGCCAGGGTCTCGATCGCCGCTTTCGACAGTTTGCGCTGCTCGACCGCTTCGCCGCGCATCAAGAACGACAGGTCGGGCGCCGTCCGAAACGCCCATTTGCCGGCGACGCGCACCAGATGCACCCCGCGACCCGCGTAAGTCCGCTCGAGCCGGCGCAGCGCCTCGGGCGCGTCCGAGCCGACCGGCATGCGCTCGGCGAGCTCCGCCGCCGAGAGGGGGGTGGACGACGCGAACAGCATGGCTTCGACCATGCGCGCCTGCTCGTGCGGATCGGGCGCCTCGAAACCGCCGCGGCGCCGCTCGGTCGCCGCCGCGGCCGCCGCCTCGTCCTGGGCCGCGTCCCGGCTCGCGTCCCGGCTTTCGTCCCGGCTTTCGTCCTGGCTTTCGTCCTGGCTTTCGTCCTGGCCTTCGTCCTGGCGCTCGCCCCGACCGAGGCCGCTCCGCTGAAAACCCGTCGCGGCGCGGGCCTTTTCGCCCGGCGCGGCGGCCTCGGCGTCGTCCAGATCGAAACCGGTCCGGCCGCCCTCTCCGGGGCTCCGCTCAGCCCCCGGCTCGGACGCGCCGCGCGACGCCGCGCCCGGCGGCGCGTCCTCCTCGTTGACCGCCCTGGCGCGCGTCTCCGCGTCCTGGGGGACGTTGTTCCGACCCCGTCCGAAACCTGGCAACCTGATCATGCGGCGTTTCCTCGACCAGCCCCGCGCGACCGGCGATCGAGCCGAGCCGCGAGCGACGGGCGCTCAAGCCGCGACGCGGCCGACGCGGTCACGGCCGCGCGCTCTTCCTCGATCCGGGGACGCAGCTCCACCGCCTCGAACGCGCCGCTCTGACGGATCTCGGCGCGGCCGTGTTTGCACAACTCGAGCGCCGCCGAGAACGTGCTGGCGATCGCCGAGCGGGCGTATTCGGCGTTGCGCCACTGCGCGGGCAGATAGGTTTCGAGCGCCGCCCAGTCGGCCGCCGAGGCGCCTTCCGCGGCGCCGTCCGCCCCGGGCCGCGCCGCGCCCGCGTCCTCCAGCGCCCGGCGCAAGGCCAGCAGCGCCTCGTCGATCGCGACCAGCGCCCGACGCCGGTCGAGATGGAGCGGCTGGAAGTTGCGGCGCGTGGCGGTCTTCGCGTAGGCGCGCAGCAGATCGAGCAGGCTCGCGTCATAGGCGACCCGCACCTCGAGGGACCGGCGCTCCGGCTCGCCGCGCCCAAAAGCGTCGCGCCCGAGCATCACGCGCTCGAACAGTTTTTCCGCCTCGCCCGCCAGGCGCTGCATTTCCTCGCGCCGCTTCAGGCGGTGCAGCAGCTTCGCTTCCTCGTCCTCTTCCTCGGGGTCGACGTTTTCGGGCGCTTTCGGCAGCAGCAACCGCGATTTCAAATAGGCGAGCCAAGCGGCCATCACCAAATAGTCGGCGGCCAGCTCGATCCGCAGCCTTTTGGCCGCGTTGACGAAGTCGAGATACTGCTCGGCCAGCGCCAGCACCGAGATCTTCAGCAGGTCGACCTTCTGCGCCTTCGCCATGTCGAGCAGCAGATCGATCGGCCCTTCATAGCCGTCCAGCGAGACGGTGAGCCGCTCGGCCTCGGTCAGGCTGGCGTGCTCGAACAGGGTCTCTTCGCGCTCCGACAGCGCCTCGGCGCGCGACGGCTCCGGCGCGCCGCCGGACGGGGAAACCGACATGTCCGCCATGCTCACCCCGTCTTGGTCGCGAGAGGATCGAAAACCGGCGCGGCCCCGGGGCCGAGAGCGGCCAAACGCGCGAGGGCGTCGCGCGGGTCGAGGGGCTCGGGCGCGCGCCGGACCCCGAGCGCCCGGTCGACCCGCGCCCGCGCCGCCCCCGAAAGCCGCGGGCCCGCTTCGGCCACCGCGCGCATCTCGGCCGGGTCGCCGTTGCAATGGAGAACCAGGTCGCACCCCGCCGCGAGGCTGCGCTCGGCGCGCGCCCGAAACGGCCCCTCGAGCGCCTTCATCGACAGGTCGTCGGTCATCAGAGCGCCCTCGAACCCGATGCCCGACGCCCCCGATCCGCGGACCACGCCGTCGATCACCGGTTTCGACAGGGTCGCGCAGTCGTCGGGGTCGAAGGCCGAATAGACCACATGCGCGGTCATCCCGAACGCGGCGCCGGCATGGGCGCGAAAGGGCGCCAGATCGACGGTTTCAAGCGCCGCCCGGTCGGCGTCGACCCGAGGCAGCGTCTCGTGGCTGTCGACCCCGGCCCGGCCGTGGCCGGGCAGATGCTTGATCACCGGGGCGACGCCCCCGGCCAGCAGGCCCGCGATCACGGCCGCGCCGCGCGCCGCGACCCGCTCGGGCGCGCGGCCGAGCGCCCGGTCGCCGATGATCTCGTGGGCCTCGGTTCGGCGAACGTCCAGCAGAGGCGCGCAGTTGACGTCGACGCCGACGGCGCGCAGCTCGTCGGCGATCAACCGATAGCGCAGGCGCAGCGCCTCCTCGATGCGCGCCTCCTCGATGCGCGCCTTTTCGACGCCCGCCGCCTCGATGCGCGCTTGCAGGCTTCGAGCCTGTTCGGCGTCTCCTCGATCGGCCCGTCCCCGGTCGCCGCCGGCCGGGTTCGACCCGCCCCCCGCCCTGAGGTCGACGGGGTCGACCAGCGCGCCGACCGCGGGCCAGACCCGCCAATGCGGCGCGCCGAGGCGCGCGACCCGCCCGCCCTCTTGGTCGATGAGAACAGGCGCGTGCCATCCCACGGCGTCCCGCAGCGCGTCGGTCAGTCGGCGCAGCCGGTCGGGCGTGTCCACGTTCCGTGCGAACAGGATGAAGCCGAGCGGCGCGGCGTCGCGGAAAAAGGCGCGCTCGTCGGACGACAGATCCGGCCCCGCGCAGCCGAACACCGCCGCGCGCGCGGCTTCAGGCGCGGCGTCGAAAGCCGGGTCCGGGCCGGTCGGCGCCGGGGCGGCGTGTCTGTCGGTGGCGTCGCTCAAGCGGCGGGGCCTCTGGCTGCCGCCTCAAGCCCTTGTGGCCGAGACGGGCTCCGGGGCCCAGATGAGCCCCTCTCTCCGTCGCCACAAAACAGATTGCGCGCCGTTTACGCAACTCCGAACCGCGTCGCTCGGCGTTTCGAGCCCGTTCAGGCGCGCGGCGCCTAGCGCTTGGCCGCCACGAAGCAGTCGACCGCGCGTTTTCGCAATTCCGAGCACAAGGCGGCCGCCGCGTCGCGCCCGCCGACGCCCTCGAGCCGCAAGCGAAACAACTCGGTCCCGCCGACGTTGACGGGCTGGATGTCGAGCGTCAGCTCGCCGACCAGGTCGCTCTGAGCGGCGCGGATCTGGGCCCAGCGGTTGCGCACGTCGGCGACGCTCTCGAGCGCGGCGAGTTGGATCTGATAAACCCGGCCGCCGCTCGGCGCGGCGGCCGTGGACGACGACGCGGGGGCGGGCGCAGCCGTCGCCTCGGCGGTCGCCGCCGGGGTCGCCGCCGCGGGCGCCGCGGTCGGCGGCGTCGCGGTCGACGCGGAACGGGACGGCGGCGCC
>CAZBIG010000308.1:0-4099 GCA_964491865.1 uncultured Neomegalonema sp.
CTCTCCAGGGCCGGACTCTAGCTTCAGATGGAGGGAAAATCAGGGGTCACAGCAGACGAATTCCTGATTGCGTCCGCGGCGATGAGGAGAAAACGGGCGACGGAGCGCGGCTTGACCCGCCGCGACAGGCCGAGCACGCTGCTTAAAAACACCTAGGGAGAACGCCATGGATGTGAAGCACGTGCTCGAACAGAAGAAGATTTCCGGCGTCGTGAGCATCGGTCCACAGGAAACCATCGGTGGATTGGCCGCGAAACTGGCCGAAAAGCGCGTGGGCGCCATGATTGTGTTGGACGAGGCCGATCAGCTTATCGGCGTGATCTCGGAACGCGACGTGATCCGAGCGCTGGCCGAAGGCGGGGCCGCCGCGCTTCATGCGCCGGTGTCGCGCTATATGACCGCTTCGGTGAAGACCGCCAAACCGTCCGAGAACGTGTTCAGCGTTCTCGACCGCATGACCGAAGGGCGATTCCGTCATATGCCGGTGGTCGCAGACGAGCGGGTGATCGGCGTGATTTCGATCGGCGACGTCGTTAAGGCGCGGATCGAAGCGTTGCAGGCGGACAACGCCGCGCTGGAGGAATTCATCCGCAGCTAAGCCGCCGGGTGCGCGGGTCGGCATGGATGCAGAACGGGAACGCTCGAGACATGGCCGACGACGCGCATTTGGAGGCCCTGCAGGCTGGGCTCGACGCCTGGGCCCGCTTCTCGGCGAGCTTGGACGGACCGGCGGACCTGTCCGGGGCCGGGCTGTCCGGGCTGAAGGCCCGCCAAGCCCCGTTTCGCCGCGTGAACTTCGCGCGCGCCGCCTTGGACGGGGCGGTCTTGCGCGACGCGGATCTGACCGAGGCCGACCTCACGGACGCGGATCTTGAGGGGGCGGAGCTGATTTTCGCGAACCTGTCGCGGGCGCGGCTCACGGGCGCGGCGCTGAGAGACGCGCGGCTCGACGGGGCGACGTTGTGGAAAGCGGTCGGCGAGGGCGCCTGCTTTGCGGGCGCGAACATGACCCGCGTCGCCGCGGCGGGATCCAAGTTCGGCAAGGCGGACTTTCGCGGCGCGGACCTCGCCGAGGCGATCCTCGAGCGCGCGGATCTGCGTCGGGCGCGTCTCGAGGATGCGCGCCTGGAAGGGGCGGTGTTGGCGAGTGCGGATTTGCGCGACGCGCGGCTGACAGGGGCGCTGTTGCAGGACGCGGTGCTCGACGGCGCCAAGATCTCGGCGGATCGGTTGTCCGGCGCGCAGCTGTCCGGGGCATCGCTCAGAAATGTCGATCTGCGCGAGGCGGAGTTCTCGGGCGCGGTCCTGATCGCCGTCGATTTCTCGGGCGCCGATTTGCGCGCGGCGCGGTTCGACGGGGCCGACCTGCATCATGCGCGGTTCGACGGGGCCCGCCTCGACGGCGCTTCGTTCCGCGACGCGGTCGGGCTCACGCGCCCGCAGACCGAGGCGGCCGCGTCGATCGAGGGCGCGGATTTGCCAGCGGATCAAAGCGCGCCGCTATCGGCCCTGAACCGGGTCGTGGAAGGCAACGTGATCCGCTTGATCCGGCGGGCTTGACGCGGGCGAGTCGCCCGGCCGAAGGTTCGGCGTCGGCGCGTGAGCCCGCAAGGGCCGCGACTGCGGGGCAACCCGGCGCCTGGGGAGAACGCGCCGCGCGCAAGCGGCCCGCAACGGGAAGGCGGCGATGACTGCTTCCGCACGCATTGGGCTTTACCCGGGCACATTCGACCCGGTGACGCTCGGCCATCTCGACATCATTCGGCGCGCGCTGAGGCTGGTTGACCGACTTGTGATCGGGGTCGCGATCAACCGCGACAAGGGTCCGATGTTCACGCTCGAAGAGCGAGTCACGATGCTGGAAGAAGAGAGCGAGCGCCTGTTCGGAGACGATAGCGGCCGCATCGAAGTGCGGCCGTTCGAAAACCTTTTGATGCACTTTGCGGAAGATGTGGGCGCGTCGGTCATCGTGCGCGGCCTGCGAGCCGTGGCCGATTTTGAATACGAATTTCAAATGGTGGGGATGAACCGAGCTCTTAATGATCGAATAGAGCTCGTGTTCTTGATGGCCGACCCGCATCATCAGGCGATTGCGTCGAAACTCGTGAAAGAGATCGCGCGGCTCGGGGGCGACATTTCAAAATTCACGACGCCAAGCGTGCGCCGGCGCTTGACCGAGAAGCTTTCGGTTCGTTGAACACGGGCGAGACGCCGGTTTTGGACGCGGCGCGTCGAAAGGGGGGAAGCCATGCGCTTTGGCATCATCGGAGTTTTTGCGCGCGCGCCGAGGCGCTTGTTGGTGCTTGCGGCGCTGTGTGTCGGCCTGTCGGCCTGTTCGGGCGGCGAGGAAACGGCCGAACCGGCGTCTGAGAGCGCGGCCCCGTCGCGCGAGAACGCCGCATCCAACGGCGCTGGCTCGTCAGCGACCGAAATCCAACCTGAAAGTGCAGATCGCATGATCGATAAAGACGCTCTTCCCCCGATCACCGACCCCGAAAACACGCTCGTTATAAAATTGAAAACGGGTCTGGTGGTCGTCGATTTGAATGAAGAGGGCGCTCCCAAGCATGCGGAGCGGCTGAAAACATTGGCTCGGGAAGGCTTTTACGACGGCATCGTATTTCACCGGGTGATCGAAGGCTTCATGGCGCAAACCGGCGACCCGACAGGCACGGGCACCGGCGGATCGGATCGGCCGGATTTGCAGGCGGAGTTCGGCAGCACGCCGTTTTCGCGCGGCGTGGTCGGCATGGCGCGCAGCTCGAACCCGAACAGCGCCAATAGCCAGTTTTTCATCACCTTTGCGGATTCGAATTGGCTGGACGGGCAGTACACCGTGATCGGAACCGTGGTCGCGGGCATGGAGCATGTGGACCAGATCAAGCGCGGCGAAGGCCAGGGCGGCATCGTCGCAGAGCCGCGCGACGAGATGATCGCGGTGCGCGTGGCGTCAGATCTCTAGGACGCGCCGCGGCTCTCGGTCGGCGCTCACGTCGGCGCGACGCGAAATGATCCCGCGCGACACCGAGTTCGGATAGAGACTCTTCATCGAAAAGCCGCGTCCCGGGACGCGACTGAGAAGAGGGCGTCATGTCGAAGGCTGTCGCAAAAACCGTGCGTCGAACCGTTCCAACCGAGGTGATCATCGCCGGCTACGGCGCCTGCATCGCTTTCACGATCTTCTACTTTTGCCCGCTCAGCCTCTGACCGAAGAGCGCTAGGCAAGCGTCGTCCGCCGGGTTAGGCGGACGATATGACGAGCGACCGATCACCAGGCGCGGGTGCGCTGCTGGCCGATTATGACTTTGCGCTTCCAGACGAGCGGATCGCGCTGCGTCCGGTCGAGCCCCGCTCAAGCGCGCGTTTGCTCGAGGTCGGTCCGGCTCCGGGGCGACTGGTCGATCGCCGGGTCTCGGACCTGCCGTCGGCGCTGCGGCCCGGGGACTTGCTTGTCTTCAACGACGCCAAAGTGATCCCGGCGCGCCTGACCGGCGCGCGCGCGCGCGGCGAGAGCCGCGTCGCGGTCGAAGCCACCCTCGTCGAGCGGCTGAGCCCAAAGAGCTGGGCGGCGCTGGCGCGTCCGGGCAAACGGTTGTCGGCCGGCGACCAGATCGCGTTCGGTCCAGCGGCCCGTCCGCTTAACGCGCGGCTGACGGAGAAAGGCGAGGGCGGACGCGTCACGCTCGACTTCGACGAGAGCGGGGCCGAGCTTGACGCGGAAATCCTCCGGATCGGCAGCATGCCTCTGCCGCCGTACATCGCGGCGAAGCGCCCCCCCGACGCGCGCGACTTTCAAGACTATCAGACCGTCTTCGCGAAATCGGCGGGCGCGGTGGCGGCGCCGACGGCGGCGCTTCATTTCGATGATCCGCTGCTCAAGGCGCTGGACGCCGCGGGCGTTCAGCGGACGACGCTGACTTTGCTTGTCGGGGCCGGCACCTTTCTTCCGGTAAAAGTCGATCGGGTGGCGGATCATCGCATGCATGGCGAATGGGGCGCTGTGTCTGAGGAGGCCGTCGCCGCCGTGGGAGCCGACGGCGGCCCGGAGGGGCGCGGGAGGGGCGAGGGGGGGCACCGCCCAGGGGCGGAGGGGAGGCGC
>CAZBIG010000309.1:0-2348 GCA_964491865.1 uncultured Neomegalonema sp.
CCTGTTTGGTGGAATGCTTCGTGGGGCTGCCCGCGCACTTGCGGCACGCGCTGTCGGCGCTGGCGCTCGAGTCGGCGCGGCGCGCCGCGGCCCGTTTGGCCGGCGGCCCGCGTCCGCACGCGCCGGCCGGGGGCGCGGACGGGGGCGCGGACGGGGGCGCGGACGGGCCCTCGGCGCCGCCGACCGCCGCGCGGGCCGCCACGCCCTGGTGGGACCGGCCGAGCGCGGTGGTGAACCGCGGCTTCGAAGCGGTGCGCGACGGCGGCCTGCGGCCGCTGATGCGCGCCGCGGTGCGCTGGCGCTACGGCGTGCTGACCGGCGCGGTCGCGCTGTTGGCGCTGACGCTGTCGCTGCTGTTCGACAGCACGGTCAAATGGCGGTTCTGGTCGGCCCCCGAGCGCGGCGAGGTCACGGCCAACATCCTGATGCACGCCGGCGCGACGCGCGACGACACCTTCGCCATGCTCGAAGAGATGCGCCGCGCGCTCGAGACCGTGGACCGGACGCTCGCCGAGGCGCACGGCCGGGCGCCGGTGATCGATTCGGTCGCGAAGCTCGGCGACACCTCGGGCCGCGGGGTCGCCGGCGCCGACGCCAAAGACCCCGACCAGCTGGGCTCGTACACGGTCGAGCTGATCGACCCGGACTTCCGGCCCTACAGCCAACGCGACTTCGTGCGCGCCTGGCGCGAAGAGATCCGCGACCATCCGATGCTCGAACAGCTGTCGCTGCGCGGCGCGCTGTCCGGGCCCGGGGGCGACGCCATCGACGTCGAGCTGTCGGGCGGGGTGGACGCGCGCACGCTGAAGGCGGCGGCCGAGGCGCTCAAGACGGCGCTCGCCGGCCTGCCCGGGACCAGCGCGATCGAGGACTCGCTGCCCTATGACGCGCCCGATCTGATCCTGACGCTGACGCCGAAGGGCGAGGCGCTCGGCTTCACCACCGAAAGCCTGGGGGCCGAGCTGCGCGCCCGGGTCGCGGGGCTGGTCGCCGCGCGCTTTCCCCGCGGCGTGCGCGAGGCCGAGATCGAGGTCTCGCTGCCCGACGCCGCGCTCGACGCCAGCTTCCTGTGGCGCACGCGGGTGCCGCTGCCGAACGGCGGCGGGGCCACCATCGCGCTGAGCGAGGTCGCCGAGATCACCCAGCGCCCCAGCTTCGGCGTGATCCAGCGCCTCGACGGGCGGCGCATGGTGCAGGTCACCGGAGAGGTCGCCGACGATCCCGAGACGCTGGCGGCCGTGCGCCGGGCGATGACCGACGAGATCCTGCCCGCGATCGAGGCCCGGTTCGGCGTGGTCGCGGTCGAGGGCGGGCTCGCCCGGCAAGAGCGCGAATTCCTCGACGAGGCGGTGATCGCGCTCTGGGCCTGTCTGGGCGGCATCTTCATCGCGCTGGCCTGGGTGTTCGGCTCGTGGCTGAGGCCGCTGGCGGTGATGATGGCGATCCCGTTCGGTCTGATCGGGGCGGTCTGGGGCCACTGGGCGCATGATCTGCCGCTCAGCATCTTCTCGATCGTCGGGCTGATCGGAATGGCGGGCATCATCATCAACGATTCGATCGTGCTGATCACCACCATCGACCAGCGCGCGCGGCGTCAGGCGATGGCCGAGGCGGTGGTCGACGGCGTCTGCGACCGCTTCCGCGCGGTGCTGCTGACCACGCTGACCACGGTGGGCGGCCTCGCGCCGCTCTTGTTCGAGCAGAGCTCGCAGGCGCAGTTCCTGAAACCGACGGTGGTGACGCTCGCCTACGGCCTCGGCTTCGGGATGGTGCTGGTGCTGTTGATCACCCCGGCCCTGGTGATGCTGCAGCATGACCTAGGGGCCCGCCTCCGCAGCTTCCGCCGCCTGCTCGCCCACGCCCGCCGCCGCCGCCCGGCCCTCGGCCGACGAACGGGCTAGCCTCAGTTCCCGCCTACGCGATCGAGGGCTTGCTGTAAGATGCGCCGGTCGTTCGCCCATTGGGCGTTTGTCGGATCGAGATCAATGAGCCCCGCGTTGATCTCAAGCCCTTCCCGGTACCGCGCGGCGGCCGCGGCGTTGTCGCCCACGCCTTCGTGGACCCGGCCAAGCTTGAAGAATGACACGATCAAATCGCGGGCCCAGCCGGCGTTGCCCGGATCCCGCGCGGCGAGGTCGCGGGCGACCGTCAGGCTCTCCTCATAGGCCGCGCGCGCGCCGGGCAGGTCGCCCTGGGCGGTCCGGACGTCGCCGATCTTCGTGAGCGCGATCGCGAGGTTCCGGGCCCAGCGGGCGTCGCCCGGATCCAGCGCGGCGAGGTCGCGGGCGATCGGCAGGCTCTCCTCATAGGCCGCGCGCGCGCCGGGCAGATCGCCCTGGGCGGTCCGG
>CAZBIG010000309.1:2448-4091 GCA_964491865.1 uncultured Neomegalonema sp.
AGGTCCCGGGCCCAGCCGGCGTTGCCCGGATCCCGCGCGGCGAGGTCGCGGGCGATCGTCAGGCTCTCCTCATAGGCCGCGCGCGCGCCGGGCAGGTCGCCCTGGGCGGTCCGGAGGTCGCCGATCTGGTTGAGCGAGATCGAGAGGTCCCGGGCCCTGCCGGCGTTGTCCGGATCCCGCGCGGCGAGGTCGCGGGCGATCGTCAGGCTCTCCTCATAGGCGGCGAGGGCGCCAGGCAGGTCGCCCTGGGCCCGGAGCGCGTCGCCGCGATCGTTGAGCGCGACAGCGCGCAAGCGTCCGGTCGCGCGCGACGATCCGGGCTGGGCCGTCAGGCGGCGGGCCACGGCCTCGGCGCGGGCGGCGGCGGCCTCGGCGGCGGCTAGATCGCCTGTGCGCTGATGGTGCCGCGCGAACAGGATCAGCAGCTTGCTCTGCTCCTCGAGCAGGCGCGCATTGTCGGGCGCCACCCCGACGGCGCGGGTCACCATGCCGTCGGCGGTCGACAGCAAAGCGTCGGCCAGGGTCGTGTTCACCGCGCCCGTCTCGGCCCCGTCGGCCACCTGGGTCACGATCGCCGCGATCCCCTCGACCAGGGTCAGCACCGCCGCCTCGGCCCGGGTCAGTTCGGCGTTGGCGCGCCGGGTTTCCTCGACCGCGCGCCAGGCGGCGACGCCCGCGACCACGAACAACAGCGCGAAGGCCGCGGCGACGCCGGCGGCGACGCGCGTGCGGCGGCGGGCGCGGGCGCGCGCGCGGTCCTTCAACGCGCCGAAGCCGACGCCGAGAACGCCCGCGATCGCCTTCAGCGGCCCGTCGCTCCAGCCGTCGCCCTCGGGCCGCAGATCGGCGGCGATCGGCTCGGGCGCGGTTTCGAGCAGCGCGGGCGGGAAGCAGTCGGGCGGGGCGCCCCGGGCGATGACCGCGTGAATGCGCGCGGCGGCCGCTTCGGGGCCCCAGAGCGCGCGGAACGCCCGGATCTCTTGGTTCACCCAGGCGCTGGCCGCGGCCTCGGGGCTGCAAAGGACCACCAGATGCGCGCTGTCGCCGAGCGCGGTCTTGATCCGGTCCGACAGATCGTGGGCGGTGGTCAGCTCTTCGCGGTCGCGGAACACGGGGTGCAGCTTGGCGGGGACCGGGCCGAAGGGCGAGGCGGCGCCGACCAGCGCTTTCGGCGGGCGATAGCCGTCGAGCGCCCGGAACAGCCGCGCGCCGTCTCGCCGGTCGCGGTGGCTGTAGCTGAGGAAGGCCCGATAGCGCTTCGGCGCCGCGGCCGCTGTTGGATCCGTCTGTGCTGACACGCGCGCCCCCCGACCGCGACCGGACGCCGGGATCTGGCCGGAGGACGCCGCGCCGGTCAAGCGGGCCGTTCGCCGCCGGCCCCTCGGCGGGGGCGACCGGTTTGTCGGCCGATTTTCGCAACCGGGTTGTTCGGCCGGGATTTTGGGGTCGGGTTTTCGACCCGGCTTTTCGGACGGCGGCGTCAGTCGGGCTCGGGCGCGGGTCCGGGCGCGGACGCCGCGCCGTCGCGCGCCCGGTCGGCGGCGGCCCGCGCGGCCCGCGCCAGCGCCTTGGCGTCCAGCCAGGCCGGCAGCGGCGCCGGGTCCGAGCCGCTCAGCGCCGCGGCGGCGTGGTCCGCGCAAGCC
>CAZBIG010000310.1:0-2925 GCA_964491865.1 uncultured Neomegalonema sp.
CGCGGGCTCGCGGCCGCGCGCGGCCTCCGAGCCCTCGCGCGCCGGGCGGTCGTGTCGCGCGCCCTCGTCAGCCTCGGGCGCGGCGGCCGGCTCGGCGTCGTCGGCGGCCTCGGCCGCGCTCGCGGCGACCAAATCGATCGCCAGCGCGGCCGCGGCGATCTCGATCGCCCGGGCGTTTTCGGTCGACGCCCGGTGGCTCTGGGCCTCCATGGCGTCGGTTTGAGCCGCGGCGCGCCGCTTGGCGTCGGCGATCAGGGCTTGCGCCGACTCGACGCCCCCTTCCTCGGCGCGCTTGGTCTGCGCCGTCGCGCGGCGGCGGCCGACCACCGCCTCGAGCGCGAGACCAAGAAGCGTTCCGACCGCCCAGATCGGCAGACGATCGCCGGTGATCACCCGCAGGCGCGACCGCATCGACGGCGCCGCGACCGGGGCGTCGGGCTCGGCGGTCTCGATCAGGGGGATCGCCCGGCGCAGCGCCTCGCGCACGGTCGGCGCCGACAGGGCGAGTTCTTGATCCGGGGCCGCCGCCCACACCTCGCGGTCGAGCCGCGCCACATGGAGCACGACGGCGCCGCTGTCGGGCTCGATCAGGCAGGCCCACGGCTCGCCGATATCGGTTTCGCCGTATTCGACGATCAAGTCGCGCCGGCCGATCAGGAACAGAGCCCGACAAATCTGCTGTCGTTCGCTCCAGCTCCACCCGCGCGCCGTCGGCGCGCCCCCGTCGCGCGTCGCGAGCCGCAGCTCCGTCGTGTCCCCGATCCGTCTCATCCCGCCTCGCGTCGCGTCCCCGTTTCCTGTTCGGCTCAAATCGAGGGTCGGATCACGCCGTGACGCGCGTCCGGGTCACCCGGCGCCGCGTTCCGACCGGCCGGCCTCGTCTTGCAACATCCGGTGCAATCCTGGTTCGAGATGGCGGATCACCGTCGCGGCGAAGTCTCGCGGCGCGATCTCGAGCGCCGCGGCCCAGGGCGCATAGACGTCTTGCGGGATCCGGCCGATGCCGTTTTCGACTTGTGAAATAAACGAGTAATATTTGAGCCCGAGCCGTTCCGCCAAATCGGCCTGGGTCAAGCCGGCCTGCTCGCGCCGCTCTTTCAGCCAGGCGCCGAGCGCCCGGCGCAGTTGCTTCGGGTCGTCGAAGGGTTCGTCGATCTTCTTGATGCGCTCGGCCATCTGTCGCACCGCCGGCGCTTTAAAAGCGCCGAGCTCTCCTTTACCGCGCCTGTCGCGCTTTCCGCGTGGCGGCGTGCTCTCTCGTTCGGATCAACAACTTACCGCGGCGCGCGTCCAGGGCAACGCGCGTCGATGCGAAAAAGCGCAATGTGCTTTCTGCGACCCAGATCCGGCGGTCGTCCCGCCCCTCGCCGTGCGGATCGCGCAACGCGGGTGTCGCGGATGCGAAAAAGGCCGCCCGGTCGGGCGGCCCTTCTCAAGGCGCGTGACGTCGTGCGGCGCGACGGCCGATCAGCTGCCCGGCTGCTCCCAGACGCCGCCGGCGTCGAGCAGATAGGCGATCACGTCTTTGCGGTCCTGCTCATCCTTGAGACCGGCGAACGCCATCTTGGTCCCTTTCAGATAGCCGCGCGGGTTTTCGAGATAGGCGTCGAGGGTCGCCGCGTCCCAAACTAGGCCGCTGTCCGCCATCGCCTTGGAGTAACGGAAGCCTTCGACCGCGCCGGCAGGGCGGCCGATCACGCCCACCTGGTGCGGGCCGACCCGGTTCTGCTCTTTGTCGATGACATGGCAGGCCTTGCACTTGTTGTAGACCTTCGCGCCCGCGGCCGCGTCGCCGCCCAGGGCCTCGACTTGCGCGGCGTAATTCACATCTTCGGCCGCGGCGGCCATGGGGGCCAAAGCGAGGGCGGCGGCGACAATAAACTTCTTCATGGGAACCTCTTCCTCTCCACGTCTCCCAGACGGCGACCTTGATTGACGCGACGCTTGTCCAGGCTCTGCGACATCTAACTTCCTTCCACGCGCTCGCCAGCCTTTTCCGGCGCATCGGGCGCGATGCCGGCTGCGTCGACGCGCGCTCGGCACAGTGCGCGCCCCCCGCAGAGGGCGGCGCGAACGGGGGCGGCGGCCCGTCGCAGGCGCGACGCTCGGCGGCGTTTCGGCTTGGCGCTCGGCCCCTCGCCCGCTTAGCCTCGCGCCGATGAGCCAAGCGCCCGCTTCCGCCCCCGAGACCGCCGCTCCGGCGCGGCCGTCGAAACCCGGCTACCCCTTCTCGGCGATCGTCGGCCAGGAGGCGATGAAAACCGCGTTCTTGATCGCCGCCGTCGATCCGAGCGTCGGCGGCGTTCTGGTGTTCGGCGATCGCGGCACCGGGAAATCGACGGCGGTGCGCAGCCTCGCGGCGCTGTTGCCGCCGATCCTGTCGCGACCGGGATGCGCGTACAACTGCGATCCGTCGCGGCCGACGCCGGGGCTCGCCTGCCCGCTGTGCGACGGGGCGGCGGCGCCCGAGCCGGCGCCCAGGCCGACGCCGGTGGTCGATCTGCCGCTTGGGGCCACCGAGGACCGGGTCGTCGGCGCGCTCGACCTCGAGCGCGCGTTGGTGCGCGGGGAAAAGGCGTTTCAGCCCGGCCTGTTGGCGCGGGCGCATCGCGGGTTTCTTTATATCGACGAGGTCAATCTGCTCGAGGACCACCTGATCGACGTTCTGCTCGACGCGGCGGCGTCGGGCGAGAACGTGGTCGAGCGCGAGGGGCTGTCGCTGCGTCACCCGTGCCGCTTCGTGCTGGTCGGCAGCGGCAACCCCGAGGAAGGGGATCTGCGGCCGCAACTGCTCGACCGGTTCGGGCTGTCGGTGACGGTGCGCACCCCGACCGAGCTGTCGGACCGCGTCGAGGTGATCAAGCGGCGCGACGCGTATGATCGCGATCCCGAGGCGTTCTGCGCGGCTTGGGCCGCGCGCGACGC
>CAZBIG010000310.1:2935-4084 GCA_964491865.1 uncultured Neomegalonema sp.
CGTGGTTACCCTGCGCGGCTCCGGTTTTTCGCGCTTGGCCGTGGCGTTCGGCGTGGCGGGGGCCGCCCTCGACGCCGAGCTCTGCGCGCGGATCGAGGCCGCCCGGCGGCTGCTTCCCGAGGTCGAGACCGCGCCCCGGGCGCTCGAGGCCGTCGCGGCGCTTTGTCTGGCGCTGGGGTCGGACGGGCTGCGGGGCGAGCTGACCCTGATGCGCGCAGCGCGGGCTCGGGCGGCGCTCGACGGGCGTCGGACGGTCGCGCTCGACGACGTGCGCGCGGCGGCGCCGTCGGCGCTCGGGCACCGGTTGCGGCGCGATCCGCTCGACGAGGCGGGATCCGAGGCGCGCGTGGCGCGCGCGGCGGCCGAGATCCTCGGAGCGGACGCGTCGGCGTGACGGGGCCGTTCGAGTTGAGCGCGCGCCCCGGCGCGCGAGCCGCTCTGTTCGACGCCCCCGCGGCGCTCGGCGTCGAGACCGGCGACGCCCCCGAGGCCAGCCTCGATCCGGCCCGCGGTTGGCGCGAGGCCGAGGCGGCGGCCGCGCTGGTCGCGGTCGATCCCGAGGGCTTGGGCGGGTTGCGGCTGACGGCGCGCGCCGGGGCGGCGCGGGCGCTGCTGCTGCGCCGGATCCGCGCGTTCTTTCCGGCCGCGGCGACCCGGCGGCTGCCGAGCGGCGCGGGGGCCGAGGCGCTGCTGGGCGGCTTGGACCTCGCGGCGACGCTGGCGGCGGGGCGGCCGCGCTTCTCGGCGGGGCTGCTCGCCGAGGCCCATGGCGGGGCGCTGATCGCGCCGATGGCCGAGCGGCTCGATCGCGGCGCCGTGGGGCCGATCGCCTCGGCGCTCGACCTCGGCCGCAGCGCGGCGACCGGCGGCGCGCGCGCCGCGCGCGTCGCGCTGATCGCTCTTGAAGAAATCGACCCGACGGACGGGGACCCCGAGCAGCCGCGCCTGGCGGCGGCGATCGCCGAGCGTCTCGGGGTGTGGCTGCGGCCGGCCGAGGCGCCGGCGGCGGCGGTGGCGGCGGGGGAGCGGGATCCGCCGCCGAGCCCGGAGAGCCTTGCGGCGGCCCGGGCGCGCCGCGCCGAGGTGGCCGCGTCCGACGCCGTTCTGGCCGCGCTCCCCGTACGCCTGTGCGAAGGTCTACAGCTACTG
>CAZBIG010000311.1:0-4063 GCA_964491865.1 uncultured Neomegalonema sp.
TCCCGGACGGCGCGATCTCGGACGCCGACGGCCCGGCGCTCGAGGCGATCGCGCTGACCGCGGCGGACGGGGCGAACGGGGTTTGGCAATACTCGACCGACGCCGGCGGCTCGTGGAGCGCGGTCGGGGCGGTGTCGGAGACGAGCGCGCTGCTGCTCGACGCCGCGGCGCGCCTGCGCTTCGTTCCGGACCCGGACTTCACCGGGACCGCCGAGATCGCCTTTCGCGCCTGGGACCAGTCGGCGGGCGCCGTCGGGGACCGGGCCGACGCGTCGGCGGCCGGCGGCGCGAGCGCCTTCTCCGCCGCGCTCGGGACCGCGAGCCTCGCGGTGACGCCGGTCAACGACGCGCCGACGCTCGACACGGGTTTGACGCCGACGCTCACGGCGGTCGCCGAGGACGCGGCGGACCCGGCCGGGGACCGGATCGCGGATCTCGTCCCGGACGGCGCGATCTCGGACGCCGACGGCCCGGCGCTCGAGGCGATCGCGCTTACGGGCGTCGACGACAGCTTCGGCGACTGGTCCTACTCGCTGGACGGCGGCGGCTCGTGGAGCGCGGTCGGCGCCGTTTCAGACGCCTCGGCGCTGCTGCTCGGGCCCGGCGCGCGGCTTCGCTTCGTGCCGGATCCGGATTTCGAGGGGCAAGCGGCTCTGGCTTTCCGCGCGTGGGACGGCGCGACGGGGGCCGTCGGTCAGAAGGTCGACGCGTCGAGCGTCGGCGGCTCGACCGCGTTCTCGAGCGCGACCGAGGAGGCGACGGTGACCGTGATCGGCGGCAACGACGCGCCCGAGCTGGACGTCTCGGACGCGCCGGTGTTGACCGGCGTGCAAACCGACGCGGTCGATCCGGCGGGCGACCGGGTGTCGGACCTTATCGCCGACGGCTCGATCACGGACGCGGACGGCGCCGCGGTCGAGGCCATCGCGGTCACCGGAAGTTCTGGTCCGGGCGGGACTTGGGAGTATTCGCTCGACGACGGCGCGAGCTGGAGCGGCGTCGGGTCGGTGTCGGTGACGAACGCGTTGCTGCTGGGGCCCGACGCGCGGCTGCGCTATGCGCCGGACGGCGTCTCGACCGGAGAGGCCACGCTGGGGTTCCGCGCCTGGGACCAGAGCGACGGGCTGCTGGAAGGCGACTTCGCCGACACCAGCGCGAACGGCGGCGGGTTCGCTTTTTCGACTCAGATCGGAAGCGCCAGCGTGACCGTGTCGGCCGCGCCGACCGTCAACGCCGCGCCGACCTTCCATGCGCCCGGGGCGTTCGACGCGTCGATCGGCGACGTGGCCGTCATTGCGGCGGACGGACCGGCGGCGCTTGAGGCGGGCCCCTCCGGCCTGACCGTCGAAGCCTGGTTTTTCTACGACGGATCGAGCAGCCCTGATCAGATGATCGTGTCGAAAGGCAACACGGTCGGGAATGACGCGGGCTATTCGATCCAGATCGACGGGACCGAGCTGGTCGCCCGCCTCAACACCAACGGCAGCAACGGAAATCCGCACAACGCGGCCACCGCCATCGACCTCGGAACGACGCCCGGATGGCGCCATGTCGCGATGGTGATCGATCCGGCGGCGGGGACGATCAAGGGGTATCTCGACGGCTCCGACGCCGGCTGGAGCTCGGGCCACGACACCGTGTCGGACGCCGTCTATAACGGCTGGGCGATCGACACCGATCGAGATTTGGTGATCGGGGCCGCGGACGACGGGGTCAGTCTGGACAAATGGGGCAAAGCGCCGGTGTCGGACGTTCGCGTATGGGACACGGTCCGCAGCGGCGACGCGATCCGGTCGGACATGGCCCGCCAGCTGGCGGGCGACGAAGCGAATCTCGCGGCGAATTGGCGGCTCGACGAGGGCGGCGGCGACCAAGCGCTCAACGCCGTGGCGAGCGGCGTGAACGGGGTCGTCAGCGACGCGTCGGCGCTGCTGGATCTGACCAACATTGCGACCCAGATCGAAAAACCCGCTTACGGCCGTCTGTCCGCGTCCGACGCCGACGGCGACGCGCTCAGCTATTCGGTCGCCGCGCAAGGGACCAAAGGCGTCGCGATCATCGACGAAGACAGCGGGGCTTGGACCTATACGCCCGGGCTGGGACAGTCGGGGTCCGACACGGTCAGCTACCAGGTCTCGGACGGGATGGGCGGGACCGACGTCATCGACGTGACGATTCAGATCAGCTGATCGGCCCGGCGCGCGGTCGGCGCGCCGCCTCTGGCCATTTGGGCCGCCATCGCGCACTCTTGCGGTCCGAGAGGGTCATCGCAGGTCGCCACGGCGACCCGAGCCGCGTGCGCGCCGGCTCGGGCGGCGCGGCCGCGGCCCTCGCGGATCGGGGAGGACCGACGCGGGAGAAGGCGGCCATGCAGAGCCTCCGAGAAGACGTGCGGCCAAAAACGGACGAGGCGGTCGAGAGCCGGGGCGCCGGCGCGGCCGAGCTTCGCCGGTTTCGCGCGGCCGACGGCCGTCGCTTGGCGTTTCGAGACAGCGGCGGACCGGGCCCTGCGGTGCTGTGTCTGGCGGGGCTGACCCGCAACAGCCGAGATTTCGACGATCTGGCCGCCCTTTTGGCCCCCCGCTACCGGGTGATCCGGCTCGACAGCCGCGGCCGAGGGGGGTCCGATCGGGCCGAGGATCCGATCGCCGAGTATTCGGTCCCGGTCGAGGCGGGCGACGCCATCGCGCTGCTCGATCATCTCGGGATCCGCCGGGTCGCGCTGATCGGCACGTCTCGGGGCGGGATCCTGAGCATGGCCATCGCGGGCGGCCAGCCCGAGCGGGTGTCGGCGGTGGTGCTGAACGATGTCGGCGCGGTGATCGAGGCCGCCGGGCTGTTGCGCATCATGGCGACGCTCGGCCGGGCGCCGCGCGCGCAGAGCTTCGAAGAGGCCGCCGAGACGCTCTGCGCCGAGAACGGCGCGCAGTTCCCGGACGTCCCCAAGGCCGAATGGCTGCGTCACGCCCGGCGGCTGTTCGACGTCGGGCCGGCGGGCGCTCCGGTATTGGCGTATGATCCGAAGCTGCGCCTGGCCGTGGCGTCGGCGATGGACGTCGGCGAGGGGCCGGTCGTGCTCTGGCCGCTGTTCGAGGCGCTGAAGGCGGCTCCGGTGCTGGTGATCCGCGGCGAGAACTCGGACATTCTCACCGCGGCCACCGCCGATCGGATGCGTCAGGAGCATCCGGGGCTTCAATTGGTGTCGCTCAAGAACCGCGGTCATGCGCCGTTCCTGAACGAGCCCGAGGCCGCCGCCGCGATCGACGCTTTTCTGGCGGCGCACGCCGATTGACGCCGCGGCCGCTCGGGGCGGCGCGCGGTCAGCCGCGACGACGGCCGGTCCGCGGTCAGCCGCGACGATGGCCGGTCCAGTGCGCGAGCGTCGCGCCGGCCTCGTAGACCACGCTTTTCGCCCCGGCCAGGCGCTCGTGATAGGCGTCCGTCGGCGCGATCGGCAGGGCGTTTTCGTCGCCCGTCGCCAGCGCCGCGGCCACGGCCTGGCCGAACAACGTGCCGGGCCCGATGCCGCGGCCCGAATAGCCGAACACCGCGAAGGCCGCCGGACCGAGGCGCAGGATCTTGGGCGTGTGGTCTCGGGTCATCGAGATGCGCCCCGACCAAGCGTGCTCGATGGCGAGCGCGCCGAGCGTCGGATAGAGCCGGCGCAGCGCGCGCGCCGCCCAGGCGCGGTGGACGGCGGCGCCGACGCTCTCGAGCGAGCCGATCGCGCCCAGGATCAAGCGGCCGGCCCGGTCGCGGCGGAACGAGCTCATGACCGGCGCGGTGTCCCAACAGCCTTCGCCGCCCGGCAGCAGCTTTGCGGCGTCGCCCGGCGGGGCGGGGGCGGTGGCGATCTGGAAATAGTCTACCGTCGCCGTCGCCGGGGGCGCCGCGCCGCGCAGCCCCGCGGCGTAGGCGTTCGCCGCCACCATTAGGCGCGGCGCGCGCACGCCGCCCTCGGGCGTCTCGATCAGCCAGGCGCCCCCGGCGTCGGGCGCGGACCCGCGCCGGGCGGTCTCGCGCCGGGCCCGGCGGACCGCGCTGCGCTCGACCAGCCGCGCGC
>CAZBIG010000312.1:0-4047 GCA_964491865.1 uncultured Neomegalonema sp.
GATCACCATGTGCATCAGCCCATGGGCCGACAGCGGCGCTTCCCAACTGAAGGCCTTGTCGATGCGCTCGGGCGCGCCGTCGGGCCCGATCAACAGGTCCTCGGGCCCCCGCGGATAGCCGAGATGCGGCCCGGGCAGCGGGCAGTTCGGCTGCGCGCCGCAATGGGGCGTCGGATGCGCCGACACCGGTTTGGGGTAAGGCGGCTTGAACCGGAACCCGCCCGGGCTCTCGACCGAGCCGAGCAGGATCTGCAGAAGATGAATCGCCCGGCAGGTCTGAAAGCCGTTCGAATGCGCCGATATCCCGCGCATCGCGTGCATCGACACCGGCCGCCCGACCATCCGCTCGTGGCGCTCGCCGCGAAAATCGGTCCAGGGCTGCTCGATCACCACCTCGCGCTCGAACGCCGCTTGGGCGATCTCGGCCGCGATCCGCCGGATCGCGTCGGCCGGCACGCCGGTGGCCTCGGCCACGGCGTCGGGCGCGTAGCGCGCGTCGAGATACTTGCGCGCCAACAGCTCGAAGGCCGGGACGGCGTCGCGCCCGTCGGGCAACGTCGCCCGACCCTTCAGCGCGGCGTCGGTCGTCACGGCCTTCGCGCTGGCCAGCTGGCGGGTTTTGCGGTCCCAGACCAGCGGCTCGCCGGCCTCGTCGCGCGCGATCCGACCATGCGCCTCGGTGCCCGGCGCCTGGATCACCAAATGCGCGGCGTTGGTGTAGCGCAGCAGGTAATCAAGATCGACTTTGCCCGCGCGCAGCAGCTCGTGGACCAGCGCCAGCACGAACAGGCCGTCGGTTCCGGGCGTGATGTTCACCCACTCGTCGGCGATCGCGTTATAGCCGGTGCGGACCGGGTTGATCGCGATGATCTTCTTGCCGCGCGCCTTCAAGCGCGACAGGCCGAGCTTGATCGGATTGCTGTCATGATCCTCGGCGACGCCGAAAATCAGGAACAGCTCGGTGCGCTCCCAGTCCGGGCTGCCGAACTCCCAAAACGCCCCGCCCATCGTGTAGATGCCGCCGGCCGCCATGTTCACCGAACAAAAACCGCCATGCGCCGCATAATTGGGCGTGCCGAATTGTTGAGCCCACCAGCCGGTGAAGCTTTGGCTCTGGTCGCGGCCGGTGAAAAAGGCCAGGCGCTTCGGGTCGGTCGCGCGCAGCGGCTTCAGCCACGACACCGCGGTTTCGAGCGCCTCCTCCCACGAGATCTCTTCGAACCGCCCCGAGCCGCGCGGACCGACGCGCTTCAGCGGGGCGCGCAGCCGCGCCGGCGAGTAATGCTGCATGATGCCGGCCGAGCCCTTGGCGCACAGCACGCCGCGGTTCACCGGATGGTCCCGATTGCCCTCGATATAGCGCACCTTCTTCGCGCCGGTCCCGTCGTCGCGCAAATGCACGTCGATGCCGCAGCGGCAGGCGCACATATAGCAGGTGGTCTTGCGCACCTCGTCCGAGACATGCGGCGACGGGTCGAAAGCGGGACGGTCGAACGGGCTCATAAGGGGTCTCCCGGCGTCGCTTCGGCCGAGCCGAGAGCGCGCGCGACGGATTGGGCGATGACGCGCTCTTCATCGGCCGGCGCCACCAGATGCGGCGCGCCGGTCCAGTCGAGGAGCGCCACGATGCGGGCGCGGACGGCGTCGGCGCGTTCGCCGATGCCGCCGGTGAAGGCGATGAGGTCGACGCCCTGCATGGCGGCGATCATCGAGCCGCTATGGCGCGCCGCCCAATAGGCGAAATGCTCGATCGCGAACGCCGCTTCGGGCGCGTCCGACGCTTCGAGCGCGCGCATGTCCGAGGACAGGCCCGACAGCCCGAGCAATCCGCTTTCTCGGGTGAGCAGGCGCTCGGTCTCGGCGACGCCGCGCGTCTCGACCAAGCGCAGCGCCACGGTCGGATCGAGCGCGCCCGACCGCGTGCCCATGGTCAGCCCGTCGAGCGGCGAATAGCCCATCGAGGTCGCGACGCCGACGCCGTCGCGGATGGCGCACACGCTCGCCCCGTTGCCCAAATGCAGCGCGAGAACCCGCGCGGGCGCCGGCGCGCCCAGGATCTCGGGCAGCCGGGCGACCAGCCCCTCGTAAGAAAGCCCGTGAAAGCCGTAGCGGCGATAGCCCTCGGCGCGCAGCGCGGCCGGCAACGCATAGGCGGTGGCGACCTCCGGCTGGCGGGCGTGAAAGGCGGTGTCGAAGCAGGCGATCTGAGGAAGCTGCGGCAAGGCGGCGCTCAGCGCTTCGATCGCCGCGATCGCGGGCGGATTGTGCAGCGGCGCGAGCGGCGAGACCGCTCGCACGCCCTCGAGCACCGCCGCGTCGATCCGCGCCGGGGCGTCGAAACGCGGGCCGCCGTGCACGATGCGATGGCCCGCGCCCGACAGCTGTTCGAAGGGGACCCCCGCCTCGGCCATCGGGCCGCGCAGCGCTTCGAACGCGGCCAGATGGTCGGGCGCGTCGACCGGCCGTTCGACCCCGCCCGTCTTCAGACGCGCGGCGCCGCCGATCTCGGCGACCACGCCGTCGACCAGGCGGGTCTCCCCCGCCCGGTCGAAGACCGCGATCTTCAGGCTCGACGAACCCGCATTGACCGCCAGAAGCATCGCGCGCCCTCTCTCCGGTTTCCGACGCCTCTGAGCGTCCGTTCAGACGGCCAGCGGGCGCACGCGCATGTCGTCGCGGCTGATCCCCGCCACCTGGACGGGCTTTTTCATCGCGTCGCGGCGGAAGGGTTCGCCGAGTTCCTGGTTGAGGATCGCCTCGATGAAGGTGGTGGTCCCGTCCTCCATCTGCGCCCGGATCGCCTCGCGGAGGGCCGTGGTGAGCGCCTCCATGCCCTCGGCCTTGACCCCCTTCACGCCGCAGCCCTCGGCGACGGCCGCGTACTCGACGCCCTGATTGAGCTCGGTGCCGACAAAATTGTCGTCGAACCACAGCGTCGAGTTCCGCTTCTCGGCGCCCCATTGGTAGTTGCGGAAGATCACCATCGTGATCGGCGGCCAGTCGCCCCGGCCGCAGGCCGTCATCTCGTTCATCGAAATCCCGAACGCGCCGTCGCCGGCGAAGCCGATGCAGGGCAGGTCGGGCCGGCCGATCTTCGCGCCCAAGATCGAGGGCAAACCGTAGCCGCACGGTCCGAAGAGCCCCGGGGCCAGATAGCGGCGCCCCTTCTCGAAGGTCGGATAGGCGTTGCCGATCGCGCAGTTGTTGCCGATGTCGGTCGAGATGATCGCGTCCTCGGGCATCGCGGACATGATCGCCCGCCACGCCTGGCGCGGGCTCATCCGATCCGGATGGTCGGCGCGGGCGCGTTCGTTCCAGGTGACGCCCGGATCGTCTTCCTCATGGTCCATCGAGGTCAGTTCCTGGGCCCAGCGCGACTTCGCCTGCGCGATCATCGCCTCGCGATCCGCGCGGCCCGCGTCGCCAGCGGTCGGCGCCAGCTTGGTCAGGATCTGCTCGGCCACCTTGCGCGCGTCGCCCTGAATGCCGACGCTGACCCGCTTGGTCAGCCCGATCCGGTCGGCGTTGATGTCGACCTGTATGATCTTCGCGTCTTTGGGCCAGTACTCGGTCTGATAGGCCGGCAACGACGAGAACGGGTTCAACCGGGTGCCCAGCGCCAGGATGACGTCGGCCTTCGAGATCATCTCCATGCCCGCTTTCGACCCGTTATAGCCAAGCGGTCCGCAGGACAGCGGATGGCTGCCCGGGAAGGCGTCGTTGTGCTGATAGTTGCAGCAGACCGGGGCCGACAGCCGCTCGGCCAGCGCCGCCGAGGCCGGAATGGCGCCCGACAGCACCACCCCCGCGCCGTTCAACAGCACCGGGAACGACGCTTCAGACAGGAGTTTCGCCGCCGCGTCGATCGCTTCGGGGTCGCCCGGCGGGTGCGCGATGTCGACCACCTGCGGCAGCTCGATATCGATCACTTGGGTCCACATGTCGCGCGGGATGTTGATCTGCGCCGGCGCCGAGCCGCGATAGGCCTTCTGGATGACCCGGTTCAGCACCTCGGCGATGCGGGAGGGGTCGCGCACCTCCTCCTGG